>CAJPJN010000172.1:0-3496 GCA_905369855.1 Streptococcus oralis
ATCTTCAATGTTGGCGTTCCCAAAGTACGTGACGCCAAGTTGTATTCCAAGTCACGATAACGCAAGATTTGCACACGGATCATGAAGGCAATCCCAATCCATGTTGTTACACTCATGGCAAAAATCAGATTCCAGAATCCAGCTCCGATTGAGTAAGTCAAGACAATGACAATCAAAAGAGATGGGATATTTGAGATGACGTTGTAAACTTCCATCATCACACGGTCTACTGATTTTGAAATTCCCCAAATACCACCGACAAAGACACCGATAACTAAGTTAATCACTGTCGCAATCACAGAAATGAGGATAGAGTTACGAGCTCCGAACCAGACACCGTCAAAGAGAGATTTACCATTACTGTCTGTACCGAACCAATGCTCAGCATTTGGCTTGATATAACGAGCACTAAAGTCGTTTACCTTGCTGACATCATTGAAATCAAACTTAGAAAACATTGGGTAAATGAAACTCATCAAAATGATAGCTACCAAGATTCCCAACATAACTACAGTTGATTTTTTCTTCATAAATTGTCTAAACACTGAACCCCAGTAAGAATATGCTGGCGCATCAATGGCTTCAGAGGCAAAATCGTCACGTTTTACAAACTGAAATTTTTCTTTATCGATTGTAGACATTATTTGCCTCCTTTCTCAGTCAATTTAATACGTGGGTCAATAATAGTCATCCAAATATCTCCCAAAAGAAGTGAGAAGATAGAAATACATGTAAAGATGAAGACAAGACCTACGACCATAGAGTTATTAGATGCTTTTACAGAGTCAATCAACATTTTACCCATACCTGGGAAGGCGAAGACTGTTTCAGTAAGGGTTGCACCACCGATAACCCCGATAACAGCACCAGGAATTCCTGAAACCAGCGGAACCATGGCATTTTTAAAGATGTGTTTGTTTGAAATTTCTTTTTCAGACAAACCTTTTGCACGAGCAAAACGAACAAAGTCCTGTGATTGCAAGTCAATCATGTAACGACGAATCCAAATAGCTGTACCAGGAGCACCCAACAAACCAAGGATAACTGCTGGTAAAACATACGAACGCCAATCTCCAGCACCCAAGATAGGGAATGAATCTGGAAGACCAATTGATGATCCAATCAAACGAACAATGTAAACCAAGGCAATGGTTGGAAGGGCCATCAAGAAGGTCAAAAACCCTGTTGAGAAGCTATCAATCCAAGTATTCTTGAAGCGAGCCATAGCTGAACCAAGTGGCACGGCAATCGCATAAGAAATCACCAAACCAATCAATCCAACGACTGCAGAGCTAGCAATCATAGAAGGATATTGGTAGTTGCTTTCAGTTGCAGTATATGGGTCATCTTTCCCATAGTTAGCTACTTCACGAGAATCAGCCTGACTAGGTGATTTGTAGGTTCTTGAGTAAATATTTACAGAAGAAGTCTTCTTACCTGTTGGGAACTGAACTTGAGATGTTTTTGTTTGCCCTTGTCCTTGAGTAATAACCTGTAAAACAGGACTATTAGCATAGGTTGGATAAGAGTCACCTAAATTAATGTTCACAAAGTTTTGATGCACAAATGGGAACTGACTGTTGAAGTACAAGAGATATTTGTGTTTAGTTCCTGAACCAACCAAGGACCATCCGATAGCTGGATCATTTTCAAAACGAAGGTAACGTTTCAAGTCTGGATTTTCAGGGTCTTGAATTTTATTTGTATGATCAATGTCAATCAAGTTAGCATAGAATTTGAAAACACGTTCAAAAATTGGGATTTCACGAGTAGCGTAGAATTGGCCACTTTCAGTAAATTCTCCCAAGGTCCAACCATGACCGATTTGTTTGATGTATTTTTCATAGATAGCCTTGTTGCTTTCATTAGCTTCAACTGTTACAGAGGCATCCATCTGGCTAGCTTTTTCTTGCAACTCTTTGGTATCGTAGTACTCGATATAGCCCATACGCTCATAAACTGTATTTTCATAGTTATCACGTTTATCAGCCGTTGTCGCAATCTTGTTATAGTTGGTATCCTGTTTGAAAATCAATTTTCGAGGAACCATTGTATAGATAATCGTGTAAGTCAAGGTTGTTACTAAGAAGATAGAAACCAATGACCGCAAAACACGCATAAAAATATATTTTTTCATATCATTTCCTTTAAAAATCCCAAAAGAACCTTCTCCTCATGGAGAGAAAGTTCTATTGAAAATTATTTACTTCACATGACTTGCCAATTCTTTTTGAGCTTTCTCGTTTGACTCAGTCTTTTCTTTCAACCATTTTTCACGAGCTTTTTCGTATTCTTCTTTGGTGATTGCTTTTTCACCAACTTCAGTATACTTCAAGTATCCTGCATTCTCACCTTTAAGCCCAGCTACAGAATATGAAGAACTAAATGGTAGAACTTTTGAAACATATGAAACGGCTGTTTCTTTAGGAGAAGCCATTACTGGAATTGTCAAAGCATTATCAGTCAACCAAGCTTGTGCCACCGCGTATTTTTCATAACGTTTTTGAACATCTTGGTTTTCGCTGTTTGCGTCATCAAGTAATTTTCCATAGTCAGCTAAACCAAGTTTGCTTACTACTGATGCATCTGTGTTTTGGTCAATACCAAGGTAAAGGCGAGTGCTTCCTCCCTTAAGGACGAATTGATCCAAGAAAGTAGAAGGATCTTGATAGTCAGGGTTCCATCCTAGCAAGGTATGGATATCCCAGTCTTGTTCTTTAGCTGTTGGAGCGCTAAATGAAATTGGTAAAGCTTCTGCTTGAGTCATTTGTTGTAAGTCTACAACAACATTATCTGAACCCAATACTTTTTCAATTGATTGTTTCAATGATTGAACACGGTTTACAACCGCTGTTGATTCTTGGATAACCAAGGCATCCAAGTGGATTGGGAATTCAACACCTTCAGCTTGCAAGCTTGATTTAGCTTTAGCAAAGACTTCTTTAGCTTTTTCTTCATTGTAAAGTCCATTTTGAGAATCTGCTAGAGACACGTTTGACCAAGTAGAAGAATTTGTCTTAGCCAAGCTATCTTGTACCAATTCACCAAATGTTTTCTTACCAACTTGAAGATTATATGGTGCAAATGTATTACGGATGGCTACTGCAGCTCCATCAGTACCATTTGTTTGAGCTGAATAAGAAGCACGGTCCACTGCAAAGTTCAAGGCTTGACGGAATTCCTTGTTTAGCAATGCTTTCTGAGTAGATGTCTTTTGGGCATCACTTGTTTTGGCAGTGTGGTTATAGGTTGTACGGCCATAGTTCAAGCTGACAGTTGCAACACCAGCACCTGGTTCGTTAAAGTAAATGTTATCTTTGAAGTCAGCTGCATATTTTTCATATGTAGAACTTGTAGGGAAGATACGAGCCTTGCTATATTGACCATCAGCAAAACCTTTAGCAATCACATCTTGATCTTTACCATCCCAGAAAGTGAACTTAACGTTCTCAATTTTTACATTTTCTTTATCCCAGTAAGCGTCATTTTTAGCCAT
>CAJPJN010000173.1:0-3485 GCA_905369855.1 Streptococcus oralis
CCTCAGTCAAGTACTTATAAAGACTAGAAAGCGCAGATAAAGTACGGTTAATGGTTGTTTGAGAAACCCCGTTTTTCGTCGTATTGGCATTGAGCAAAGGACGTTCACGTAAGTAAAGAATAAAAGATTCCATGTCTTTCTTAGACATATTTTCCAAGACAGATAAAGGAATATTAGATATTTTATCAGCGTTTGAAATACCAGACTCCAAAGCCCAGCTGAAAAATCGATCGTATTCCTTGAGGTATTCGTACAAGGTTGTAAAACTGTAGGGAATAGCAAGCTTAGATTGGTAGTATTCAAGAACATACCAGGGCATGATTTGTTTTAGTTTGTCGATTCGTTCCAGTAAAATCTCACGTTTCATGTATTTTCTCCATAAATAAGTCTACTAGTAGTATAGCATAGACTTATTTATTTTTCAAGAAAATTATAGTTTTTCGGAAAGATGATATAGCAGTTTTTTTAAAGTGATAAAAAGACTTAGACCTGCAAACAAAACAGATCTAAGTCTTTGGAGTTATTATTGTGAATCATTATCTAGTGCTTTTTCTAGTTTCCAAATACTAAACCAGAATGAAATAGTCAGTAGAATAAGGAAAATAAAAAAGAGATTATCAGTAACGAAACTTTTGTTCATTCTACATAACTGAAGAGCTATATAAGGAGCTATGAGATACAAAATACATTGTATAATTGCTATTGTTTTCTTTTTCATGATTTTAATCTTACTGTACAGATTTGATACAGTAAACTCCTTTCTAGCTTTATCATTTCTAACTTAATTATAGTCTTATTTTTACCAAAGTTCAATTATTTGTATGTGAAATATCTTATCTGTAAAAAATAACCGATCTCATTGCTGAGAATCGGTTTTCTAATATATTTAATTAAGAAGTTTATTTTTACATAACATAAATTATGTAAAAATTCTCCAACAACAAATCTTTGACTTTTCCAATTTCACTTTTTGGAATAACCAGATGAATCATATCACCGAGATACATTCTGGTTGAGCCGTTAACTGTTTGGCTCTTGCCATTATGGACTTGGGTGGTGATGAGTACGTTATGTGGTAAGTTGAGTTCGTGAACTTGTTTTCCTGCTATTTTATCTGAAACAGGGATTTCAATGAGAGTGACTTCTCCTTCATCTGTCGCTTCTTCTGGCAGCATTTTTTCCAACATAGCCTCATAGACTGGCGCACCCTTGAGCAGGTCCATAATGATATAGGCAACTAGGGTTACTAAGCCAAGTGGCATGAGGTTGCGAATATCTCCTACCATTTCGGTTACCAGAATCATGGCGGTTAAGGGAGCTTTAGAAATCGCTCCAAAATAGCCACTCATTCCCAGAATGACAAATATAGGAAACTGCTCTTGACTGACAAGTCCAAGATTGACACAAATAACACCAACTAGAGCTCCAAGCAATGAACCAAGCGCCAAAATGGGTAGGAAAATACCTCCTGGAAGGCCACTTCCATAGCTAATCATGCTCCAAACAAAGCGAATCAAAAAGTAAGCTAATAGAACTTGGAAACTATAATCTTGCTCAGTTAGGGAAAGAACAAGCTGATTTCCACCACCAAGGATTTGGGGTAAGAAAATTCCGACTGGTATGATGAGAATGAAAGCCAGAATTGGATAATATGCTCTATTCAAACGGATTTTTTGACCTATCCAGTCATAAACTCTACCGACATTGAGTACAGCTTTTTCATAGAGAAAACCAGAAAGTCCAAGAAAAACTCCCATAAGGAGGTAAATCCAATACTGATCTAGGGTCATGAGTGGGATATTGTCTGGCATATCCAGTACGGGTGTTAGGCCAAATATGAGTAGTGAGACAAAGTTTGCTACTAGACTGGCTGCTAGAGTTGAGACCCAGAAAAAGCGCGAAAAATGGTGATAGACTTCTTCTACAACAAAGAGAAGTCCTGCAATGGGAGCATTAAATGCAGCGGCTAATCCTGCTGCAGCTCCACTCGCAATCAAGGATCGTTCCTCTACTGGACTGGATTTAAGCCACTTGGCAATTCCTTTACCACCGACCGCTCCGAGTTGAATGCTTGGTCCTTCACGCCCTAGCATAAGGCCACTAGCAATAGCAAGAATTCCTAGAATATATTTTTTCCAAAGAATTCCCCACCAGTTGAGAGTCATCAATCCCTTTAATTCGGCTTCGACTTGAGGAATTCCTGAGCCTTTGATATCTTTTTCTGACCGAGTTAATTTTGCACTGAGCCAACAAACTATTAAATAAAATAGACCAATGATAAAAAGATTGCGCACTAGGTGCGCTTGATCTTGATAAAGTCCTTGTATCAGGTGGAAGCCCTTTTCGATTAAGAAACGAAAGGATCCGACGATTAGCCCTACGACGAGACCAACAATGATTCCTCGTCCAACTTGGGATAATATGGTGCTTGAGGCAAAGGCAAATTCTTTCTTGGAACTGAGTGTTTCTGACTGTTCCTCCATAATCATTCCTTCTAACTTAACTTTCTTTTTCTCCTAAAACCAGTGATTTAACGGGTTCAAAGCTGGTTCGGTGAATTGGGGTAACTCCTAGTTTTGTGAGGCCTTCCAGGTGTTTAGCTGTTCCATATCCTGCATTAGTAGCAAAGTCATAGCCACGAAATTGCTGATCGTATTCCCTCATCAATTCATCACGTGTCACCTTGGCTACTATAGAAGCTGCTGCAATTGAAAGGGAATTAGCATCTCCTTTGATGATAGATGTTTGTGAAATTGGTAAATCCAGTTTCATGGCATCTATCAAAAGGTGCTCAGGTTGAGGACTGAGCTGGGAAATTGCTTCCTGCATGGCTAGTTTGGTTGCTTCATAAATATTGACTTGGTCGATGACCTGATTATCTATGATACCAATGCCAATTGACAAGGCTTGGTCTTGAACTGCTTGGAAAATCTCCAGATGTTTCTTTTTAGGAATTTTCTTGCTGTCATTGAGGCCTTGAATCTTACAATTTTGAGGTAACATAACGGCTGCAGCGACTACAGGACCAGCAAGAGGACCACGACCAACCTCATCAACACCAGCAATTAAGGTCAATCCTTGCTTATAAAGTTCTTTTTCATAGGAAAGCATGGATTCCAAACGAAGATCCTCATCCAATTCTGCCTGAATGGCTTTTTTACGCTTGCTGATTTCTTTTTGAACTCCTGAGCGATTATCCTTTTCAAGCTCTAAAAAAATAGGGCTATCTAGGTTCTTGACCGTAGCAAGGAGTTCTTTGATTTCTTTAATCGTCGCCATCGAGGTCTTCCAATGTATCTAAGGTATAGTTACCGAGTTTGCCGTCGCGGACTTCCTTCACGAAGAGACTGTAAAAGCGGTCATAGTCGTCACGGAAACCGAGGGCACGGGTCATGTCCATAATAATAACAGGCGCTTCTTCTTCAATTTTCATTTGTTTGAAGCGTTCAGCCAACTTTTCTGGATAATGTTCTTTGAAATAATTG
>CAJPJN010000174.1:0-3459 GCA_905369855.1 Streptococcus oralis
CAACAAGAGTATAATAATGACTTATTTCCTCTTCTCTAGAAGGCATGTAGAGATTGACCAGTAGGGCAAACCCTGTACCGATAGCAAAAAGCAGGAATTCATTGATAAGAAGTGTTAGTGAGATTGACTCTTGAACCAAGAGGTGGCCTACCAAAACACTGCTTGGAGTAATGCCGATTTCCAAGCCCATTTTATATGCAATAGGGATATAGAGGGCCAGATAAAGCCCCAGGCTCCAGAGATGAAATCCAAGTAACTGAAAGGCTAAGACGCCGATAGTCAGAGCTAGAATCATAGAAAAAAATCGGTTATGAGCAAGTTTTAAGGTGCTTCTTCGAGTGTCAGACAAGCTGAGAAGGGCAATAATTCCTGCTGAAACTGCTGAAGAAAGATCTAGAAAAGAAGCAACAAGACAGGCAAGACAGGTAGCTAAGATTAGCTTTATGGTACGTTGGCTAATAGACATAAGAATTTCCTAAAAAGACTAGAATAGAAGTGGAAAAGACAAGACCTGAGAAGGCTTGTCTTTAGTTATTATTTTCTACCGGTTTTTGCATACTCAGCAACTGCAGTAAAGAGGACGTCTGTAGAAGAGTTGAGGGCTGTTTCGCATGAGTCTTGGATGACACCAATCACAAATCCTACACCCACGACTTGCATGGCAATATCGTTAGAAATACCGAAAAGACTACAAGCAACTGGGATAAGGAGGAGGGAACCGCCAGCGATACCAGAAGCTCCACAAGCTGAGATAGCAGCTACCACACTAAGGACAAAGGCTGTAGCAAAATCAACAGGGATTCCGAGAGTATTTACTGCTGCAAGGGTCAAAATGTTAATGGTAATCGCTGCTCCTGCCATGTTGATAGTAGATCCAAGTGGAATAGAAACAGAATAGGTGTCTGGATCCAGTCCAAGATCGTGGCAAAGTTTCATGTTGACAGGGATGTTAGCCGCAGAACTACGAGTAAAGAAGGCTGTCACACCGCTGACACGCAAACATTTCCAAACGAGGGGATAAGGATTTCTCTTCATAAAGAGGAAGGCAATTAGTGGATTGACTACCAGAGCCACAAAGAACATAGTTGTCACCAAGAGGGCAAGCAAGATTCCGTAGTTAGCTAGACTTCCGATCCCCTTATCAGAGATGGTTTTGAAGACAAGGCCAAGGATTCCAAATGGAGCTAGGTTGATGATCCATTCGACAATCTTAGAAGTCACATCAGCCATAGTTTTCAGCAATTCTTTACTATTTTTGCTGGCCTCTCTCATAGCAATACCGAAAACAACTGCCCAAGACAGGATACCGATGTAGTTGGCTGTGACAAGGGCATTGACTGGATTGTCAACCAGTTTGAGCAAGAGATTGCTGAGGACCTGGCCAATCCCATCTGGTGGTGCGATTTCTGTATTGGCACTATTTAAGGTAATCTCAACAGGGACTATGAAACTTGCTAGTACAGCGATAAGGGCAGCAGCAAAGGTTCCCACCAAGTAAAGGAAGATAACGGTTTTCATGTTGCTATCTTGTCCCTTTTGATGTTGGGAAAGGGCGTTAGCAACGAGGGCAAAGACTAGAATAGGTGCGATGGCTTTTAGACCGCCAACAAAGAGATCTCCGAGTAGACCAATTCCAGAAACAGAAGGAAGTGTTAGTCCTAGGATTCCTCCAAAAAGCATACCAATCAAAATACGTTTGATTAGGCTTGCCTTATTCCAAGCATGAATGAATTTTTTCATAACAACCTCCTTAGTTGTGTAATGTTTATGATTATAGTATAAATATGAACTAAAATCAAGAATTTTCTGTCTATTTTGGCTATTATTTTTGAATATTTATGGAGATTCATCACTTGTGAAAGTATGGTATAATAAATGAAAGGAGTTTTCTATGCAAGAATTTTTTAAAACCTACCTCAATAAGCTTGATGTTACAACGATTATTGAGAATATCTTAACCAAGTTAATTTCTCTGTTATTCCTATTTTTACTCTTTTATATAGCTAAGAAACTGCTCCATACCATGGTGCAGAGAATTGTTAAACCTTCTCTAAAAATGTCTCGTCACGATGTCGGGCGTCAGAAAACCATCTCACGTCTGTTAGAAAATGTGTTTAATTATACCCTTTATTTCTTTTTACTTTACTGCATTTTGTCGATTTTAGGTTTGCCAGTTTCTAGTTTGCTGGCAGGTGCTGGGATTGCTGGAGTGGCTATTGGTATGGGAGCCCAAGGTTTTCTGTCTGATGTCATCAATGGCTTTTTCATCCTCTTTGAACGTCAACTAGATGTGGGAGATGAGGTCGTTCTGACAAATGGTCCTATTACTGTATCGGGCAAGGTCGTCAGCGTCGGCATTCGAACAACGCAACTCAGAGGAGAAGACCAGGTTCTGCACTTCGTTCCCAATCGGAATATCACCGTTGTCAGCAATTTCTCTCGTACAGACCAGGCCTGAAATTTTAGCAGATTTATGGTACAATAGAAAGAGTTTGGTAAAGGAGAGAAGATGTTTTTAGAAAAACAGTTGGGCAATGGTTGTACCTGGATTAACCTAGATTTGGACAAGTTGAAAAAACTAGAGGACCTTTCTGAAATCTACGGTTTGGACAAGGAAACCATTGAATACGCGCTGGATAGAAATGAGCGCGCTCACATGGATTATCACCGTGAAAATGGGACTGTGACCTTTATCTACAATGTCTTGAACTTGAAAAAGGATAAGGAATACTACGAAGCTTTTCCTATGACCTTTATCGTGGAACATCGTCGCCTGATTACCATTAGTAATACCAAGAACGCCTATGTCATTGAACAGATGACCCGTTATCTGGAGAGTCATGACATGCTTTCGATTTACAAGTTTCTCTTTGCCAGTCTGGAAATCATCAGCAATGCCTACTATCCTGTCATCGAGCAGATGGACAAGAGTAAGGATGAGGTCAATGGTCTCCTACGTCAGCGGACGACCAAGAAAAACCTCTTTGCTCTGTCCGACTTGGAGACCGGTATGGTTTATCTTACTGCGGCTGCCAAGCAAAATCGCATGTTGCTAGAGCATATCCAAGGGCATGCCCTCTATCGCAGTTTTAACGAGATTGAGAGAGAACAGTTTGATGATGCCATGATTGAGGCTCATCAGCTGGTATCCATGACAGACTTGATTTCTCAAGTCCTCCAACAACTATCAGCATCTTACAACAACATCCTAAACAATAATCTGAATGATAATTTGACAACCTTGACCATCATTTCAGTCTTGCTAGCGGTTTTGGCAGTCGTGACAGGCTTTTTCGGAATGAATGTTCCCCTACCTTTAACAGATGAGCCCCATGCTTGGCTCTACATCAGTTTGGCTAGTGCAGGTTTGTGGATTGTTTTGTCATTGTTATTAAGGAAAATTGCGAAAAAAAGTTAAGAAAAGGAGCCAGAATGGCGATTGAAAATTACATGCCAGAT
>CAJPJN010000175.1:0-3413 GCA_905369855.1 Streptococcus oralis
TAATATGTCTTTTATGATGAAAAAATCTTCTAATACTCTTCGAAAATCAAATTCAAACCACGTCAGCGTCGCCTTACCGTACTCAAGTACAGCCTGCGGCTAGCTTCCTAGTTTGCTCTTTGATTTTCATTGAGTACAAATGTTAGCTTACAATTGAAAATTTGTCTATTTTTCTTCATTTTGTTCGTTTTTTCAAACCAAAACACTAACAAAATATTTGATTTCTAAAGTTATTTAGTGTAAAATAAAAACATTGGCTCAAGCCTATTTTAAATTGAATATCGTTTTACTTGTTTATGTCGTGAATTGGCACGACGTTTCTACAAGGTGCCGGAACACCTAACAATAAGTAAGTCAGAAATGAGGTATGGCCTTTTTCGCCATGCCTATTTCGGGGACTTGCTTAGAGATTAAGTAGGTCCTTTTTGAATATTTTTAATATTTCCCTTAATTAGTGCGGACGGGAGCAACTTCCTTCGGAATTTCATTCCTAATTTTTGAGCCAAAAGTCTCAAAAATCCCGTCATAGACAATAACAAGATTATTGTCTATGATACCACTACAACGGGAAATATTTGATAAGACTCGCTTCGCTCGTACTAGTTTTATCAAATATATAGTACTAGCAAACTGGATCACTATAGAAATATTT
Organism: Streptococcus oralis; assembly: GCA_905369855.1. GTDB lineage: Bacteria > Bacillota > Bacilli > Lactobacillales > Streptococcaceae > Streptococcus > Streptococcus oralis_BN. The sequence goes on from CAJPJN010000175.1 coordinate 653, forward strand.
AACCAACAAGTAAACTGGCTTTTAGACTTTAGGAGGTCTTATGAAATTATTAGAAGAGCGCATCCTCAAGGATGGGCATATCTTGGGTGACAACATCCTCAAGGTGGATTCCTTTTTAACCCACCAAGTTGACTTTAGCTTGATGCGAGAGATTGGTAAGGTTTTTGCGGAAAAATTCGCTGCTGCTGGCATTACCAAGGTCGTAACCATTGAAGCGTCGGGTATTGCCCCAGCCGTTTTTACAGCTGAAGCCTTAAACGTTCCCATGATTTTCGCTAAAAAAGCTAAAAATATCACTATGAACGAAGGAATCTTAACTGCCGAAGTTTACTCCTTTACCAAGCAGGTGACCAGCACCGTTTCTATCGCTGGAAAATTCCTCTCACCAGAGGACAAGGTCTTGATTATCGACGATTTCCTTGCTAATGGCCAAGCTGCTAAAGGCTTGATTCAAATCATCGAACAAGCTGGTGCCACAGTCGAAGCTATCGGTATTGTGATTGAAAAATCCTTCCAAGATGGCCGTGATTTGCTTGAAAAAGCAGGCTATCCTGTCCTATCACTCGCTCGTTTGGATCGTTTTGAAAATGGTCAAGTTATTTTTAAGGAGGCAGATCTCTAATGCAAACTCAAGAAAAACACTCGCAAGCAGCCGTTCTTGGCTTGCAGCACTTACTAGCCATGTACTCAGGATCTATCCTGGTTCCCATCATGATTGCGACAGCCCTTGGCTATTCAGCTGAGCAGTTGACCTACCTGATTTCTACAGATATCTTCATGTGTGGGGTGGCAACCTTCCTCCAACTCCAACTCAACAAATACTTTGGGATTGGACTACCAGTCGTTCTCGGAGTTGCCTTCCAATCTGTCGCTCCCTTGATTATGATTGGCCAAAGCCATGGTAGTGGTGCTATGTTTGGTGCCCTTATCGCATCAGGGATTTACGTAGTTCTTGTTTCAGGCATTTTCTCAAAAGTAGCCAATCTCTTCCCATCTATCGTAACAGGATCTGTTATTACTACGATTGGTTTAACCTTGATTCCTGTCGCTATTGGAAATATGGGAAATAACGTTCCAGAGCCAACTGGTCAAAGTCTCTTGCTTGCAGCTATTACTGTTTTGATTATCCTCTTGATTAACATCTTTACCAAAGGATTTATCAAGTCTATCTCCATTTTGATTGGTCTGGTTGTTGGAACTGCCATCGCTGCTAGCATGGGCTTGGTTGACTTCTCTCCTGTTGCAGCAGCACCACTTGTCCATGTCCCAACTCCACTCTACTTTGCGATGCCAACCTTTGAAATCTCATCTATTGTCATGATGTGTATCATCGCAACGGTTTCTATGGTTGAGTCAACTGGTGTTTATCTGGCCTTGTCTGATATCACAAAGGATCCAATCGACAGCACGCGCCTGCGCAACGGTTACCGCGCAGAAGGTTTGGCCGTACTTCTCGGAGGAATCTTTAACACCTTCCCTTACACAGGATTTTCACAAAACGTTGGTTTGGTTAAATTGTCAGGTATCAAGACTCGTCTGCCAATCTACTACGCAGCTGGTTTCCTGGTTCTCCTTGGACTTCTTCCTAAGTTTTGCGCCCTTGCACAAATCATTCCGAGCCCTGTCCTTGGTGGTGCCATGCTGGTGATGTTTGGTTTTGTATCTATTCAAGGGATGCAAATCCTCGCCCGTGTTGACTTTGCTAACAATGAACATAACTTCCTTATCGCAGCAGTTTCAATCTCTGCAGGTGTCGGACTCAACAACAGTAATCTCTTTGTCAGCATGCCGACAGCCTTCCAAATGTTCTTCTCAAACGGAATCGTCGTAGCCAGCCTACTGGCCATTGTCCTCAATGCAGTATTAAACCGGAAAAAGAAATAAGAAAAAGAGGTGTGAGCCTCTTTTTTGTTTAACACAAGTTGATTATAATGTCCACACCTCACCCAGCAGTCCAACAACTAACCAACTCTAGCCCCTTAACCCCAGCGATTTCAAGTCGTTGGAGTTTTCGTGAAAAAGTGCTTGACTCTTCTCCTATAGAGAGTTATGATAGACATACCAATAAAGCAAAACTAAAACACCCACAATAAGTATACCGACCAATCAATGTCTACTTATATTAGAAATTATTTAGACCGTCCTGGTGAAGATACTAATTTATATTCTGGTAAAAGTCGTAATTCTCCAACACTAGAAGAAAATAGCCAATCAATAGAGAATATGATGAAAATCTTAAAAAATAATTTTCAAGTAAAGAAATCAAAATAAGTAGAAATCTATAAACCTTACGAAAAACAACTCATGCCATTTAAACATGAGTTGTTTTTTACTCTCTCACAACGATATTGTATTTAAGCTTTAATATCACTTCGCCATTTTTTATAGGCTTCCTGTGCTGAGGTCGCCATAATAAACTTAAAAATCTCCTCATTTGAAAATAGTTTTTCAAATGTTTCCTCGCTAGACTGTGAAAGATTTATAATCAAATCTTCAAATTCTTTAGGAAATAACGAGTTTTTAAACATAGCATAGTCATTACTTTTAGCTATCGAACGTTGGCGTTCACTTGGATTTTGAACGACTTGTTTGACAATCAAGTCCAAAATAACTTGGTCTTCTTCGGTAAATACATCTGGAAATTGTGAGTTGATTTTATTTAAAATTTCTGTCAACGTATCTTTTTCTTCTGGTGGTTTTACAGCAGGCTTGATACTTTTTTGCTGGTTATAAATAGGACTTTCCTCTTTAACCAAAAGAA
>CAJPJN010000176.1:0-3400 GCA_905369855.1 Streptococcus oralis
TGGTATGGTTGTAAATCCTAAATCTCTTGTGAAAGAGTTGAGTTATCTTCATGAGGAAGGTGTTACAACTGATAACTTGCGTATTTCTGATCGTGCGCATGTTATTTTGCCTTATCATATCGAGTTGGATCGCTTGCAAGAAGAAGCTAAGGGCGACAATAAAATTGGTACTACAATTAAGGGAATTGGTCCAGCTTATATGGACAAGGCTGCTCGTGTTGGGATTCGTATTGCAGATCTTTTGGATAAAGATATTTTCCGTGAGCGTTTAGAACGTAACCTTGCTGAAAAGAATCGTCTTTTTGAAAAATTGTATGACAGTAAAGCGATTGCTTTCGATGATATTTTTGAAGAATATTACGAATATGGTCAACAAATCAAGAAATATGTGACAGACACATCTGTCATTTTGAATGATGCGCTTGATAACGGTAAACGTGTGCTTTTTGAAGGTGCACAAGGTGTTATGCTAGATATTGACCAAGGTACTTATCCATTTGTTACGTCATCAAACCCTGTGGCTGGTGGTGTTACGATTGGTTCAGGTGTTGGTCCAAGTAAGATTGACAAGGTTGTAGGTGTATGTAAGGCTTATACGAGTCGTGTAGGAGACGGTCCTTTCCCAACTGAATTGTTTGATAAAGTGGGAGAACGTATCCGCGAAGTAGGCCATGAATATGGTACAACAACTGGTCGTCCACGTCGTGTGGGTTGGTTTGACTCAGTTGTGATGCGTCATAGTCGTCGTGTTTCTGGTATTACTAATCTTTCATTGAACTCTATCGATGTTTTGAGTGGTTTAGATACTGTGAAAATCTGTGTGGCCTATGATCTTGATGGTCAACGTATTGACTACTATCCAGCTAGTCTTGAGCAATTGAAACGTTGCAAGCCTATCTATGAAGAGTTGCCAGGTTGGTCAGAAGATATTACCGGAGTTCGTAATATGGAAGATCTTCCTGAGAATGCGCGTAACTATGTTCGTCGTGTGAGTGAATTGGTTGGCGTTCGTATTTCTACTTTCTCAGTAGGTCCTGGTCGTGAACAAACAAATATTTTAGAAAGTGTTTGGTCCTAAGAGATTTTTAAGATTTGTTTAAGATAGGTCGGGTATACTATAGACAGTTACAAGAAGACCTCCTAACTTGTTGTAACAAATATCCTAAACTTTTCTTTTTCATAATAATCTCCCTATAAAGTCACCGCATTCGGTGGCTTTTTTTGTCTTGGGATTCATGATATAATAATAAAATCGATAAGTAGGAAAAGAGAAACGGATGAATTATACAGTTGAAGAAAAAGAAGTCTTCATGAGAGAGGCCTTGAGAGAGGCTGAGATTGCTCTTGAACACGATGAAATTCCAATTGGTTGTGTGATTGTCAAGGACGGAGAAATCATTGGTCGTGGGCATAATGCACGTGAGGAGTTGCAGCGAGCGGTTATGCATGCGGAAATTATGGCCATAGAGAACGCGAATCTGAGTGAGGAGAGCTGGCGCTTGCTTGATTGCACGCTTTTTGTGACCATTGAGCCTTGTGTTATGTGTAGTGGGGCGATTGGACTTGCCCGTATTCCAAACGTGGTCTATGGGGCTAAAAACCAGAAATTTGGCGCTGCTGGGAGTTTGTACGATATCTTGACAGATGAGCGTCTCAATCATCGTGTGGAGGTTGAAACGGGAATTTTGGAAGATGAATGCGCAGCTATTATGCAGGACTTTTTTAGAAATAGACGGAAAAAATAATTTTGCTTTTAAAATGAATAGGAATGTGATATAATAAATAGCGGAGCAACAGTTCTGCGTGAAGCGGGTCAGGGGAGGAATCCAGCAGCCCTAAGCGATTTGAATTGTGTGCTCTTTTTTTCGTGCTTTTTCCGAATAAATAAGATAGAATAATCTAGAATAAATGATAATAGAAAAGAGAAGATGATGAAAATTCGTGGTTTTGAATTGGTTTCTAGTTTTACAGATGAAAATTTATTGCCCAAGCGTGAGACAGCGCATGCGGCTGGTTACGACTTAAAGGTTGCTGTGCGTACAGTTATTGCGCCAGGAGAGATTGTATTGGTTCCGACAGGGGTTAAGGCTTATATGCAGCCGACTGAGGTTCTCTACCTCTATGATCGCTCTTCAAATCCTCGTAAGAAGGGCTTGGTTTTAATTAATTCAGTTGGGGTCATTGATGGGGATTATTATGGAAATCCTGGGAATGAAGGGCATATTTTTGCTCAGATGAAGAATATTACAGACCAAGAGGTTGTTCTTGAAGTTGGAGAACGTGTTGTCCAGGCTATCTTTGCTCCTTTCTTAATTGCAGATGGAGATGCGGCTGATGGCGTTCGAACTGGTGGATTTGGATCGACAGGGCACTAAGATGAAGATTATCTTTGTACGTCACGGGGAGCCAGATTACCGTGAGTTAGAGGAGCGTTCTTATACGGGATTTGGGATAGATTTGGCGCCCTTGTCTGAGAAGGGACGGCAGCAAGCTCAGGAACTGAGCACCAATCCTTTACTCCTTTCAGCTGAAATAATCATATCTTCTGCAGTCACAAGAGCTTTAGAAACGGCTTTTTATGTGGTTTGTGCTACAGGACTTCCTTTGAGAGTGGAGCCATTATTACATGAATGGCAGGTCTATGAAAGTGGCACAGATAATTTTGAAAAAGCTCGTACTATGTTTCTAGAAAATAAGGGGGAGTTACTTCCTAATAGTCCTATTCAATATGAGACAGCTACGGAAATGAGGTCTCGTTTTCTAGAATGTATGTCTAAGTATCGAGAACATCAGACTGTGGTAGTTGTTGCTCATCGAATGCTCATGCGCCAGTTTGTGCCAAATGAGAAGATTGATTTTTGCCAAGTAATTGAGTGTGAGTTAGAGATATAGAAAGAGGTTTATCATCGCAAAGAAAAAAGCGACATTTGTATGTCAAAATTGTGGGTATAATTCCCCTAAATATCTGGGACGATGTCCTAACTGTGGGTCTTGGTCTTCCTTTGTAGAAGAGGTTGAGGTTGCCGAGGTCAAGAATGCGCGTGTGTCCTTGACAGGTGAGAAAACCAAGCCCATGAAACTGGCTGAGGTGACTTCAATCAACGTCAATCGAACCAAGACGGAGATGGAGGAATTCAACCGTGTACTTGGAGGCGGAGTGGTACCGGGAAGTCTTGTTCTTATCGGTGGGGATCCTGGGATTGGGAAATCAACCCTTCTCCTACAAGTCTCAACCCAGCTGTCTCAAGTTGGGACTGTTCTCTACGTCAGTGGGGAGGAGTCTGCCCAGCAGATTAAACTACGTGCAGAGCGTTTGGGTGATATTGATAGCGAGTTTTATCTCTATGCAGAGACCAATATGCAGAGTGTTCGAGCTGAGGTGGAGCGTATCCAACCAGAC
>CAJPJN010000177.1:0-3398 GCA_905369855.1 Streptococcus oralis
TTCCACAAGCTGCTAAACCAAGGGTAGCTACTAACCCGATAACAGCGCATTTCAAAAGACTTTTTTTGTTCATGACAAAACCTCCGTTTTTTTATTTTTGTTTATGATAGCTGAGGATAATAATATTGTGTATCAGTAATATTTGTCATAATATCCTTTAACCCTGTATCCTCGTTTATTTTACCTTGACTTAATAGCTGTATACAAATATTCCCCACAGCTGTAGCTTCAGTCGAACCTGTAAGAACCTCTTTACCAGTTCTATCAGCAATCATTTGATTAAAGTAACTGGCTCTAGCACCTCCTCCAATCACATATATCCTTTTATAAGACTTATGAGTTAGTTCTTCTAATAACTCTATCGTTTTCTTATACGTTTCAGCTAGACTTTCATAAACTATCTTAAATAGTTGTCCATCTGTCCACTCTCTAGTTTCATGATGATAAGCTAGATATTCTGTCAAAGTCTTGTACATGTCAGATTCTGTTGCAAATTCAGTTGATTCAGTATCAATCAGAGGAAGATTTTCTTTTTCTTTCTCCACCATTGTCCTAATTTCATCAAAAGAATAGGCTTTCCCTCTTCGTTCAAATGAACGTCTTAGTTCCTCTATGATCCATAGCCCTGTACAATTCTTCAGAAATGTAATCACTCCATCTTTACCGACTTCATTTGTAAATCCATAACTGAAGGATTCGGTACTAAGAATAGGTGAAGAAAGCTCCACTCCAACTAAAGACCAAGTCCCTGATGAAATAAATAAACTATCTTCTGTCTTAGGTACTGAGACAATCGCGCTTGCTGTATCATGACTACAAACATTCACAACAGGAATATCGCCTAAACCATACTCATCCTTTATCCTACCAAGGACATTTCCCTCTGAAACAATTTCAGGAAGTAAAGATGACTCCAATTCAAATAATTTTAAAATATTCTGATTCCACTTTTGACTTCTCGGATCAAAGAGTTGGGTTGTTGAAGCAATGCTTTTTTCAGTTGCAAACTTACCTGTCAACAGATAATTAAACAAATCTGGCATTAAAAGAATCTTATTGGTCTTATAGAAAGAGTCAGGAGATTCTTGACGTGCCTTAAAGAGTTGAAACAAGGTATTTATCTCCATAATCTGATTTCCTGTCTCTGAATACAGTTTTTCTAATTCAGTAATTTCAGATATTTCCTTTAACACTCCCTTTGTTCTTTCATCACGATAATGAACAGGTTGTGATAACAGCTTACCTTCATTATCAATCAGTCCAAAATCAACTCCCCATGTGTCAATACCGATAGATAAAATCTTGTAACTAGTATTAGCCAAGCGGATGCTTTCAAGAATTTTAGCTAGTAGAAAGTCAACATCCCAAGATAAATGCCCTTTTACTCTAATAGGTAGATTAGAAAAGCGATTTATTTCTTCCATTACTAGTTTATTTTCAGAAAGGTAACCAACGATTGCTCTTCCAGAAGTCGCACCTAAATCTATTGCTAAAACCGCTTCCATTTCTCTCCTCTCTTCGTCCTTAATTAAGTTTATTATAATCCCCACATTTTATTTTTTCAATATGTGAACGCTTACTTGAATAAAATTCATACATTTACGCCATAAACATAAAAATAATTCAAATTTCTCCAATTTGTGCTATAATATAGTTGAGATGATAAATTAGGAGGAGCTTATGATAAAAGATGAACGTGTACTTGAATTGATTGAAATTATCAAAAAGAAAAAAAGAATTGCCGTAAAAGAGCTGGCAGAAATCACTTTCTCCAGCACAAGTACCTTACGTCGTGATTTAATTTTCTTAGAAAATCAAGGTCTTATCAAAAGAAAGCACGGATACGTGACCCTGTCCTCTATGAACACAATTGAACTTTCTCATCAAATACGTGAAGGAGAAAGTACTAGGCAAAAAAGACTAATCGCTAGTCTCGCTAAAGACTTTATTCGGTCAGGCATGTGTATCTATCTAGATTCTAGTACTACTACCTACGAACTTTGTCCCTATCTTTCTGAACTAGATAATTTGATTATTTTTACAAATGGTTTACATACTGCACAAACATTATCTGAAACAGTTAGAGATAGTTCTAAAATTTTTATCACATCTGGAGAGGTAAAGCATCAATCTTGTTCCGTCATCAACTATGATAAAGAAAATTCTTTATTAGATCATTTTAATATCGATTTGGCATTTTGCTCAGCAAGAGGTATTGATGACCAATATGTTTATGAAGCATCTCTCAGCCAAGCTATTTCAAAAAAGAATATTATTGACAAAGCCCATGAAACCATCTTACTGATTGATAGTTCTAAATTTTACAAGACTGGATTTTTTAAAATTAATCCCCTCTCCAAATACACAACCTTTATTTCTGACACCTTGCCAGATCAAAAATTATTAGACGCAGTAGAATTATTTGATGGAGAATGGGTTTCTGATATTCAATGAAAATCAAATAGGAAGCTAGTCTCAGGTTGCTCAAAGTACAGATTTGAAAATTGATCAAGTCAGCTCGAAACACTGTTTTGAGGTTGTATATGGAGCTGACAAAGTCAGCCCCCCCATGGACACAGCAAGGCGAAGCTGACATGATGTGAAGAGATTTTCGAAGAGTATTCGTTCTGTCTGCTGACTGATCTACAAATATTCACCACATGACATTATTTTCTCAGCAACCCCAAAAACAGAGGCTGGACAGAAACTCAATTTCAGGAGAAAATGGAGTAAATCTTCCCACAATAAAACGCATAATATCAAGGTTTTGCACACCTGATATTATGCGTTTTTCTGATTTTAAAGACTTTGTCACCTAGACCCTATATTTCAAGAATTAAGTGACCTTGATGATCTAAATTTATTGTGGTATACTATTTTGGTCATCGGTTACCGATTACGTTCCTATGGGTTCGTGAGAGGAGGTGAAACTAATAAGCCTTATACCTGAGCTTGCTCTTACTATTATAGCGGACGTCATAGCAGGAATTATCTTGTATTTCGTTTGCAAATGGCTAGATGGTAAGAAGTAGACCGAATGACTAGCCTATCAACACCCGTTAAATCGCTAAGATACGTCAAAAAATGAGTCTGGGACAAAATAGTTCTCAGCCACAAAAAAGCTAGAGATTTCCAATTGCGGAACTCTAGCTTTTTAATTTTGAGTCGTTCTCTTATTGTATTTTAGGAGGTTATTGGCCATAAGTACCAATCCCATGTCAATTCTCACTTGACGCTTCCCTCTCAGATTACATCTCTTGTAACCCAAACAAGCCTTTATCTGCCCAAAGACAGGTTCCACATCAATCTTGCGTTGAGCGAAAATCTGTCTACCTTGGGGAGATAAAAGCGCCTGACATTCTTTCATTTTTAAGTCTTGATAGCGTTCGTTCATATAC
>CAJPJN010000178.1:0-3370 GCA_905369855.1 Streptococcus oralis
GCTGTATGCTCATCCAAGAGCAAGAGTTCAGGACGCTTCAGGGTAGCCATCAACAGGCTCAAAGCCTGACGTTGTCCACCAGACAAGAATTCTACCGCTGTATCGACATGCTTCTCTAAACCATTGCCAATCTGGCTTAAAACCTCTTTAAACTCGTCTTTGTACTGGGCAAGACGACGAGGAACCAAGCCCCGCTTTTCTCCTCGGAATTTTGCAATCAGGAGATTCTCAGCCACTGTCATACGAGGAGCTGTCCCCATCTTGGGATCTTGGAAGACTCGAGACAGATACTTGGCTCTCTTCTCTGGTGAAAACTTGGTAACATCTTCACCTAAAATACGGATAGTTCCACTGGTTAGTGATAAGGTTCCTGCAATAGTGTTAAAGAGGGTTGATTTACCAGCACCATTTCCACCTAAAATCGTGATAAAGTCCTGTTCAAAAATTTCTAAGGAAACATCATTTAAAATAATCTTTTCTTCATCAAAGCCATTTTTAACGACTTTGGTTGCATTTTTTAATTCTACAATTGCTGTCATTTGCTTAATTTGGCTCCTTTCAAGATTGTTTGCTTAAATGTTGGAATCATGAGGCAGACTGCTAAAATCACGGCGCTGTACAAACGAAGGTAACTTGTATTAAAGCCAAGAGCGATAACTGCCCACACTAAAAATTGATAAGCGATAGAACCTACAACGATGGTAACCAGACGTTCTGCCAAGCTCAAACTCTTGAAGATAACTTCTCCAATAATCAAACTTGCAAGCCCCACAACGATAACCCCGATTCCTCGAGATACATCGGCATACCCTTCTTGCTGGGCAATGAGAGCTCCTGCAAGGGCAATCACACCATTTGATAAGACCAAGCCCATAAGCTCCATACGTCCAGTATGAATTCCAAAACTTCTAGCCATATCAGGATTATCCCCTGTAGCAATATAGGCTTGTCCTAGTTTGGTATCCAAGAAAAAGAGCATGAGAGCAATAACAAGACTTACAAAGATAAGACCTGTCAAGAGTTGGTTCAAATCTGAATCAAAAGGCAAAACATCCTGAATTTGCTTGGTTCCAAGCAGTCCTAAATTTGCACGTCCCATAATCAAGAGCATGATAGAGTGACAGGAAGTCATCACCAAAATCCCTGAGAGCAAGGTTGGGATCTTCCCTTTTGTATAAAGAAGACCTGCTGCCATACCAGCCAAACAACCTGCTCCTACAGCAACAAGTGTCGCTAAAAATGGGTTCACGCCTTTGGTTATCAAAGTGACAGCAACAGCTCCCCCAAGAGGGAAGGAACCTTCTGTCGTCATATCTGGAAAGTTTAAAATCCTAAATGTCATAAAGATTCCCAGACCTAAAATAGCCCAGACAAATCCTTGAGAAATAATAGATAGTATCATCTGTTTCTTAACCTTTTCTATATGATTTCTATTGTAAAAAATTGGAGGAGATGTCCCCAACTCCTCCATTACAGATTATTCAATCACTTGTCCTGCTTCTTTTAGAACAGATTCAGGAATCGTAATACCTAGCTCTTGTGCCAATTTTTTATTAATCACTGACTTACCAGTTGAAAAGACATTGACTGGAGTATCAGCTGGTTTTGCACCTTTCAAAACTTGCGCAATCATTTTACCTGTTGCCACACCGAGATCATGTTGGTCAACTACAACTGATGCCAAACCACCTGCTTCTACCATGGCAGTTGCGCTTGGGTAGATTGGTTTTTTAGCTGATTGGTTGCTTGATACAACAGTTGAAAAGGCAGATGCGATTGTGTTATCGATTGGAACCCAGATAGCATCGACCTTGCTAGTCATAACGTTAACTGTTGAAGCAATTTCATTTGTTGAAGGAACAGCAAATGTTTCTACAGTCAAACCTGCTTTTTCAGCATAAGCCTTAAATTCTTCTACCTGAGTTTTTGAATTGTCTTCGCTGCTTGAGTAAAGAGCTCCGATTGTTTTCACATTTGGTGTCAAAGCCTTGATGAGTTCAACTTGTTGTTGAGCTGGATTGTGGTCAGATACCCCTGTAATGTTGCCACCTGGTTTTTTCAAATCTTTAACCAAGTTAGCACCGATTGGGTCTGTAATAGCAGCCATGATAACCGGTAGGTCTTTTGTTGCACTAGCCAAACCTTGAGCAGCTGGTGTTGCAATACCAACCACAAGGTCATTGCCATTTGCAACCAATTGTTTACTCATTGTCGCAACCTTACTTTGGTCACCTTCTGAGTTCATAAAATCGATTTTAACTTGGTCATCTTTATAACCTTCTTCTGAAAGTCCATCTTGAATTCCTTTATAAATCAAGTCAAGAGATGGATGGCTGACAAACTGAAGGACACCAACTTTGGCAACTTTTTTCTCATTCTTAGCTTCTGGTTTATTCATTGAAGAGTAAATCAAACTTCCTGCTACTAAGACTGCTAATGCAGCGATAATTCCAATTAAACGTTTATTTTTCATTCTATTTCTCCTTTTTATTTCCTTTAAAATGCTTCACTTATCTAAACAAGCGACGCCATCGTTTTCTTTCCATACTAACCTCCATCAAAAAAGTCCTCACACAAAAAACTTGTGTGAGGACGTCGATGCGCGGTACCACCTCAATTATAGGGAATTTCCCTATCGCTCTGTCTCGCAATAACGAGATGCACTGTAAGGTGTGCTCACCGAATTTTTATGATTTCAAATTCTAAATAACATTCAGCCCAATTTTCATCATCATCACTTATCTGTTTTCAGCTACCACAGACTCTCTAAAAAGTTTATATGATTACTTTTCTGAATGGTTAAATTATATCATTTTTCAACTACTTGTCAAGACTCTTTTAGCATTTTTTTGAAATATTCAAAAACTTCCCCTATAGAAAAGAGGAAGTTTGATAGGTATCAGCCTGAATTACGCAATCCTGTCGCAATTCCGTTGATGGTTGTATGAATTAACTTTTCTTGATCGCTTGATAATTCTCCTCGGCGTTGACGTTTAATCAACTCCAACTGGATATAGTTAAGGATATTAAAGTAAGGCATACGATAATCCAAACTTGCTTTTAGATATGGATTTTCAGCCAAGAGTTCGTCATACCCTTCGATAGCCAAGATAACTTCCTTGGTAACTTGCCATTCATTTAGAATAGTCTCATAGATTGCTTTTACTTCTTCATCCTCACACAGTTTGGCATATTCAAAAGCAATGTTCATATTTGATTTTGACAAGACCATATCAACATTTGAAAGAAGCGATTGGAAGAAAGGCCAATTTTGGTACATATCTCGTAGGATAGCGATATTCTCTGGATTTTTATCGATAAATTCCTTGAAGCTTGAACCAACCCCATACCATCCAGGGAACATGACGCG
>CAJPJN010000179.1:0-3349 GCA_905369855.1 Streptococcus oralis
CAATGAAAGTGCAGGAAAGAAATTTTCTACTTGTATTTCGAAAGGTGGTCACTATCTCAAACCTTTTCTTGTTCAAATAGCTAACGCCGTGGTTAAATCAGAGAAGCACCCTGAATTACGAAATAAATATCTCAAACTCAAGAAACGACGGGGGCATCGAAAAGCTACCATCGCTATCTGTCGCAGATTATTCATTACCATCTACCACGTACTTTTAAAACAGGAGAGTTATAATCCAAGATTACAAGGTCTTACAGAAATAAGAAATTCAGATCAGACAATGTCTGTCCAAGATGCTGTTCGTTTTGCACAACAGCACGGATTCAAGGTGCTTTAATTTTAAAGGTTGGGTATCAAGACCTCTTTTTAGTGTGCCCAAAATTTAGAGAAGTAATCAATCAACTAACTTTTATTTTTTCAAACTTGCCCCTACAATTTTTAATGAATAATAAAAGCGAATATACTAGAGACTAATTCTATTCCATTATTCTTTAATCAGCCTTCCCAACATCAAGACCATTGGACTTCTTTTGCGATTGCACTCGAATCTCCAATTGTTTATTCTTCTGAATAAACTGTTGGTAAGGAATTGTATTACTAAACATAAAAACACCTAGCAATGCAAATGTAATTAATTTTTTAATTCCACGTTTTTTTCTCATACAATGAAACCCCTTTCTGTTTCCTTGTTTTTATTCTAACAGATATATTTTATTTAGTCAATTGTTTTTATTATGTTTTGAACTTTTTTTTCTTATTATTACCATAGAGAATTATTTATTCCTTTAACTTGCTATTTTGAACTAAAAATTTTATAATGAAATTAAGCAAATAGGAAGGATTATTATCTTTAATGAATACACTCGCAGAGAAATTCAGATTGAAAAGAAAAGAGTTGAGACTCTCCCAACAAACTCTTGCAGAAGGAATTTGTGAACAAAGCCAGATTAGTAAAATTGAGAGAGGGCATTTCATTCCCTCCGCAGACCTTTTGTTCAAACTCTCACAACGACTCGAAGTGCCATTAGATTATTTTTTTAATGAACAAATTGAAATTAAATCTAACCTCTCTAATTTCAAGCAATTATCTGCTCGACTATTAGATGACAGAAATTATGACAATTTGGAATATATTTATAGAATAGAGATTGAACGAAGTACTTTTCTAACACTAGAAGACCGAACTTACCTTGAATGGATTAAAGCTATTATTGACTTCTATCAATATGACAGTAAGTATGAGGCAATTTCTTCATTGGAAAATATATTATTAAAAGTCTCTTCAAATACTCTGATTTATTTACAGGTATTGAATACTCTATCTAATTTCTATTCCTTAGTGGGTCGTGAACAAGAATATGAGGCAAACTACTCTCATTTGATGGAGTTATATCAGACAAAAAATTTTGAGCATCAAGAGTTTTTATTTGGCTACATCAGAGTTCGTTACAACTACGCTCACTACCTAGTGTCAAAGGAAAAATATAACGAAGCCATCCAAGAAGCTCTTGAGACGATTGAACTCTGTAAACAAAGACAGACAAGCTACCAACTGGCTCCTCTACTTATTCTTGTAGGAAATGCTGGAGCCAAATTTCTAGACAAAGAACAAGTCAAAAATTATTATATAGAAGCAAGAGAGTTATGTAAGATTTATAACAATCCTTTAATGTTGATGAAGATAGAAAATTATTTGAAGGAATTGGATACTGTTTAGTTAATCTTGACATTATAGTTTTTCTGAAACGTTAAATAACCTGTAAGGCTGATAGTGAAATTAATACTATCAGCCTTATTTCAATTTATATTCTTCCAAAATCTCTTCAAACCACGTCAGCTCTATCTGCAACCTCAAAACAGTGTTTTGAGCAACCTGCGGCTAGCTTCCTAGTTTGCTTTTTGATTTTCATTGAGTATTAGTCTCTGGTGTTTGTTTAGCGTCTTAAAGAGACATTTGAGAAGATTGGAAACAGTTCCCTCTTTTCTCCTAGTATAATGATTGGTAGGAAGGGAGAGAAAAGATGAAATCAATGAGAATCTTATTTTTGTTAGCTTTAATTCAAATCAGTTTGAGTAGCTGTTTCCTATGGAAAGAATGCATCTTGTCCTTTAAACAAAGTACAGCTTTTTTTATCGGAAGTATGGTTTTCGTTTCAGGAATCTGTGCCGGAGTAAATTATTTTTATACCCGTAAGCAAGAAGTTCATAGTGTCCTAGCCAGTAAGAAGTCAGTGAAGCTTCTTTACAGTATCCTGCTCTTAATTAATTTGTTAGGAGCTGTTCTTGTTTTGTCAGACAACTTGTTCATCAAAAATACGTTGCAGCAAGAATTAGTTGACTTTTTATTGCCATCCTTCTTTTTCCTATTTGGACTAGATTTGCTGATTTTTTTACCCTTGAAAAAATACATGCGCGATTTGCTTGCTATGCTAGATAGAAAAAAGACAGTGTTGGTGACTATTTTAGCAACACTTCTCTTCTTAAGAAATCCAATGACCATTGTCTCACTTCTGATTTATATTGGACTGGGTTTGTTTTTTGCAGCCTATCTTGTCCCAAATTCGGTTAAGCAGGAAGTTTCCTTTTATGGTCATATTTTCCGAGATCTTGTATTGGTCATTGCTACGCTCATTTTCTTTTAGAGAAAGCTTGTTTTTATGGATGTTATGATGGTAAGTTTAACAGGAAAATAGACACAAAAGAAAAGTTTTTGGTATAATAAGAGTATGTACACAAAAAATGAAGAAGAGTTGCAAGCCTTAGGGGAGCGTTTGGGTCATCTATTAGAAAAGAATGATGTTTTAATCTTAACTGGTGAACTTGGAGCAGGCAAAACGACCTTTACAAAAGGCCTTGCTAAAGGATTACAGATTACTCAGATGATTAAGAGTCCAACCTATACTATTGTGAGGGAGTATGAAGGTCGTCTTCCTCTTTATCATTTAGATGTTTATCGTATAGAGGGGGATGCTGATTCTATTGATTTGGATGAGTTTCTCTTTGGTGGCGGGGTGACTGTCATCGAGTGGGGAAATCTCTTAGGTGATGCCCTGCCAGATACTTATTTAGAATTGGAAATTCTAAAAGAAGGAGACGGTCGCAGATTACATTTCCAAGCAAAGGGTCTGCGTGCAGAAAAGCTTTTAGAGGAGCTTCAACATGGAGTATGAATTGCTTATTAGGGAAGCAGAGCCTAATGATGCGGCTGAATTAGTGGCCTTTTTAAATCGTGTAAGTTTGGAGACAGATTTTACCAGCTTAGACGGAGATGGTATTCTCTTGACTAGTGAGGAGATGGAAATATTCCTCAACAAGCAAGCTAGTTCGGACAATCAGATAACCTTACTTG
>CAJPJN010000180.1:0-3262 GCA_905369855.1 Streptococcus oralis
GAACTCTGGTTTCTCTACTGTTGGAGCGGCTTGATCGCCTACTGTTGCTACTGGGCCTGTGTAGGCTGGAAGCTCATCTACCAAGGCTTCAACTGCATTCACACCGCCTGTGAACTCAGGTACCTCAAGCACTGGTGCTGGTTCTTCACCCTTACTTGATTGAACAGGTTCTTCTGTCAATTCTTGATAGAAGCTCGACAATTCATAAAACTCAGCCTTGCCACCTTCCCAGACTAGTTTAACATCTAGAAGAGAACCACCATTTCGGATAGCAAAGGTTTGGAGACTAGATGTAATGGCGCCGAGGTCTGTCCAGCTCTCTTGACCATCCTTGAGTGTTCTCGCTTGAACTCGTGCTTTCGCTCCTTCAGGAAGGCTTGAAATGAGACGAAGATGGTTAGCATTAGTTGGTTCAGATAAGTGATAAACCATTTCTCCCTTATCTTGTTCTGCTTTGTAGCTAGTCAACACTTTTCCGTCTACGAGATTAGTATAGAAGTTCCCTCGGCTTTCGCCACCGTTTCCTTCTACAGTTGGATCATTAATTGGTTTGACAAATTCGCCATCATTGATCACCAATTCTGTAAATCCTACAAAACGAGCATCATAGTCAGCTGTATAGAGGACACGAAGATAGTTGGCTTTGACTGGTGTCGTCAATTCACCCTCGATGTAACGATTTCCTGGCATCTTAGAATCATGTGTCCAACCATCTGTCAATGAATCATCGTGTGTACTATTGGCTACACCATCTCCCACTGTCACAACATCTGTCCAAGTTTTACCGTCTTTGCTGACTTGGATTTTACCATCACGAAGATAGTTTTGAGTTCCGTCTTGGATGTAGGCTCTGATCTTCTTGATAGTGCGTTCGCTACCAAGTTTTAAGGTTACATGGCCATCTTTATGGGCATAGTCTGAAAACTCAACGAAGTTGTTGTACACACCATCAAACAATTGATCGAGGTTATTAATCTTACGAACATCATTGCTTCCGTATGTTGGATGAATACCCATAGTTGTAGATTCTAGTTTGGTTGGTTGCACTTCTTTAGTCGTTACAAGGAGAGAAGTTGATAGCAAGTCTTGTTCTTGATTTGTTTTATTAACAAGACGAACATAACGTACCAAGTGGGTTGCGACAGTTCTGTCTGTCAACTGGCTAGCTGGTGTCCATTCTTGAGCATTTGCAGAATACTCTAGACTGAGTGCTGGATTTGTTTGACCTTGGAGCTTGATGCTTTTGACTTGATGGATACGGTCAAGTTTCATGCCTAGATAGCTATTTGCAGGAAGTGTAGTGCCAGCTGGAATTTGAAGTTCATAACTGCCCAAGCTATCCACTACTGGTGTTTCCTTCAAGGCATCCACGTTGGTATCTGTTAAGTCGCTATTTCCAGAACGTGTCTCAACAGAGAAGTCTTGGATACGCCACCAAAGGTCACTTGCCTTGGTATTGCGTACTCGGATGTAACGAGCATTGATAGCTCTAGTCACTTCCTGAGTTTGTTCTCCTGATAGGCGATCTAACTCTTGCCATGCAGATCCATCTGTAGAGTACTCAAGTACACCTGCGGCAAGTTTATCGCCAGTTCCTTGACGAAGACGAAGTTTAGTGACTGACTTGACTTCACCTAGGTCAAGTTGTGCCCAGGCATCTACTGGAGTCGTATTGCTGCCGTCAGCATTTGCCATCATAGCTTCTGTATTATCTTTACCATCAGTAATTTGACTTGCTGATGTTCTCAATTTATAAACTAGATTTGAGCTGAGGCTAATTGTAGCAGTTTGTTGTTTACGAGCGTTCTCTACTGGACGATTTACTGCAATCTCGCGAACTGCAAACCAGGTGTCATCACGATCTTCTGTAGCAATCATACGTACTGCTTTAGCTTTGATGTTAAGATTTTCAAACTGAACAAGTGACTCATTACCAACATAAGTTGGTTCTTTCAAACTTATCCAATTATCTTTTTCATCTTGATACTGCACTTCAGCCTTACTAAAGGTATCACGTGGATTTGCCTGAGTTCCCATAGCAAAGGTCAAGGTTTGGATATCTACCGGTTTGTTGAATTTCATACCGATATAATCACCTGTCTTGATACTATTTGGTGATTTAATCAAGGCATGAGTTGCCAAGTCACCATCCGTTACTTCTGCCAAACCACCTTCTACACCTGTTCGATTGGTAATAAAGGTGCTGATGATTTGATCTGGATGCAAGACTTTTTGAACTTCAGACGCTAGAACTTCTTTCAAAGCTAGGATAAATGGACGGATATGTTGAACACCCAATTCAGCCTTTTCAAGATGGTCTACATAATGGAAGGTATGAGTTTGAGACTGTTCGTACAATTTCAAACCTTTATAGTAGCTATCCCAAAGTTTGGCTGCATCATTTGTAGCCATAGCCTCTGTTCCTGTTAGGAAGGCATCAAGGGCATTCATTTGGTCGATTGCATTATCCAACCAATAGTGGATCTGTGCAACCATTTTTTTATCACCTGATGCTTTATAAAGTTCAGCCGCTTCTTTAATCTTGGCAAATTCTGCACGCAAAGTTGCACGTTCTGCAGTTACATCCTGACCCGCTTTGAGCTTAGTCATGAAGTCTGTTAATTTCGGAGCCAATTCAACTGATTCTTCTAGTTTAACGACACGACCATCCATGTTTTGGTTGATCATATGCTTACCGAGTTCGCGGAAGGCTGCTGACACCTTGCTATCTTCAAAATGACCATTTTCAACAAAGTTGAAGGCAATGTCATTGAGTTTCTTAGCTTCTTCTTCTGATTTCCACTGTTTCCATGTATACTGAGCTCCAGCGAAGAGGGCAATCTTAGATGGTTCAGACTGTTGCATTGGGTTCAACATGATACCAGATAGCAAGCTTGGATCCACATTTGGATGAAGGAATTTCTCACCACCACCTAGAATCAAGTGTTGTTTAGAGTTATCTGTTACAGGCCAGTTAATCCAAAGTGAAACTGGGCGATAGGTCTTGCCACCTGCGGATAGATTGTTCTTGAGAGTTGAAAGGAAGCTTTCAGAGACTTCACCCCAAATCTTACCACCCGTCAAGGTCATGGATGTTGAACTTGGGAGATTTTCATTGAGGGATTTCAACTCATCCTCACGTCCATTGCCCCAATACTGACCAGGAACAAAGATCATTTCTTTGCGAAGACCACTGTAGGTTCCCTGCATTTCTGTCAACCACTTGGTCATATCTTGCATCAAGCGATTGTAGCTATTATAG
>CAJPJN010000181.1:0-3247 GCA_905369855.1 Streptococcus oralis
GTAAGTATACAGACAAACGCGACAATAAACAATAGCCTGAGTGTCTACATCGCAATAGACACAAAAAACCACTAGGATTGCCCTCCTAGTGGTTTTATAATGCTTTAGGTTACTCCACCTTATCGCACTACGATTGTAACACATTACAGGGCATTTGTCACATTAAAAGAAATAATCCCTTAGTTATTACTAATAGAATTTCGCACCGTCCGCTCCGCTGGTGCGAGGTCTATAAAGCGTTAAAATTTAAATATAATTCATCGCCATCTATCAACTTTAATTTTTTATCTAGTCTAAAATAAGAGGGATTTCATCCCCTGCTATAGCAGGCTATAGCATTCCCCTGCTAATGTATGCTTTCAGCATACGAAACTAGTCTAAATAAGGCATTTAATTTCTTCTAAATGATTAGTTGTTTGAAAAGATTGCAACTATCAAGATCGCAAGCAAGCTAGCGCTTGAGAGTTGCAACTTGTAAAAAAACTAATCATTGATACTGAGAAACTAAGTCCGTAAATTTAAGGACAATTTCTGCACTAATAACATGATATTTAGGGGGACGCCCTATGCCTGCTATATTTTGCAGACTAAGTCTATACAAGCCTAAATGCTGGAAGATGTCTCCAACTTCATCAGCATTATAGGACGCCCCCAAATCGCCCCAGAACGCCTCAGTTCCATCTCCTAGAGGTATAAACTTAACCCACCCCTTTTTACTGGATACAGCCACGACCAAACATAATTCTGTTTCGGTTGCATTTCTCATCTTATGACTCCTTTGTTAATCCTTATTTTTTTTGTTTGCTCTTTATCTATGTTTCGTATCTTATCTCTCATCTCATTCATCAGCAATCTAGAGAGAGTAGTAAAATCTGATTTAATATTTTCGAACTTTCGTATTATATCCTCTAACTCCTTTATCGAAACATCATTGATTAAAAATGTCTCGTCTAGGACTCCAGTTTCAACGATTTCCGTAATCTTATTGAGGAAGTCTTTTTGGGCCTCCTCGAAATGCTTTGACTTTCTAGGCATGAAGAATCTCCCCCCTCCTCTCTTATTTGCCTGGCTAAAAATCCCTCTACTGCTGCAATGTTTTTTTCTAAACTATTCAAGGTATAGTCATCTCTTAGCTTTATTATTGGCAAACTCTCTCGATAATTTCTGACAAGGTCTTGTACTTTCTCTAGGGAGCATACTGCGGAAATCCAATCTCCTTTTTCTATGAATACCTTAGTCTCTCTAATGCTTTTAGTAGCTTTTTGAGAGTCCTCTTTCATACCCGGCATTAATTCCATCATGCCTATCGTGATTTCTAAAATTCCCACTTTTTCAACGGCATCTACATAATCGTCCATTATTTATCCTCTCTTTAACTTCATTAGATACATAACACCCATTAGTGTTACTAGATATATTTTACCACTTTCTCAAAAAAAATCAAATGAAATACCAAAAAATAAAAAGATGATACTATATTTAAGTATCACCTTTCTAATCATCATAAAATTCATCCAATTCCAATTCTACTTGTAGCCCCTTTTTCTCATTCAAAGCTTTTATTGCAAATATAAGATATTCTCCGACAGTAACCGCCTTCTTCCTCTCTGCCATAAATTTCGTATAACTCTCTTGAAAGAAATCATATTCATTATCTCCAATATAACCTTGTAACCTAACTCTAGCCATTTTTTCTCCTTTTCTAGTTTTTAATATAGTAATTTTTTCTTTCCCAGTTCCAAATAGCTACGATTTCTCTACCTGTTGACCTGCTTTCTGTATCGTCTCTAGTTTGGACTAAATTACCATTTTCTAAATCATCAAGCTCCAGTTCTTTTTTAATATCCTTAAACAGCTTACCAAAGCCAATTTGTCTTTTTCTATGTAACCCTGTCAGCATATCATCTACTATCTGCAGTTTCTCCTGAGCGGTAAAATCCGTTTTTTCATCTGTCACGTCAAACGGTTTTACAGGATATTTTGCAGTCTCCAAAATAGCACCTTTCAAGCCTTTACCTTTATCAGCTTTTACCGCTCGAATATCCACCACAGGAGTATAGTCTAACTTCATAGCTTTTTGCCAAAGTTCCGTCCATTCCTCCTGGTTCAAATAGTCAGCTTTTGACCTGAAATAGCCTGACTTAACCATTAGTAAAACGTGCAGATGAGGATGATAACTGTCTAATTTTTTGGAATAAGTAACCTCTGTAGCTCTAAGAAAGCCAATCATATTTTTATCAATTTTTTTGTACTTCATAAGCCTATTAAAACCTATAAGAATATCTGTCATAGCTTGATTGAGTTCCTGACCTTTCACATTTTTTACAGTTAAGGTCAAAAACAGAAATCTCCCTTTCGGTTGCCTGCTCATAGCTTCTTCTACAATCTTGCTTGCTTGATACGAATATTTCATGGAACGTCTCCAATTACACAACGCACATAATTTATTTTTACAAAAATAGGATTGATAAAGCTTTTTAGTACCGTCCATCTGCTCAACGAATTTTAAAACTTCAGCACATTGATAAACTCTTTCAAATGACCGATACCCTAAAGTTTCCAACTGAGCTGCAAGCTCGATATTTTTTAGTTTACGTTCTCGCCACTGTCTATCCTTACCTGTTTTAGAAACATCTTTCAAGGTTTGTAACCCTTGATTTTGTCTTTCATTCATGCTATAATCTTACCTGTAATTACAAAGAAATTTTAAAAAAGTCCTTGCAATTTTATTAGCTTTCTATAATTTTGATTCGCACCTAAATTATATCACAAAGCTTTCACACAAATCAAGGCCTTTTTTTGTGCCTGAAATTCAGTAATATCAAGGGTTTTGACCGTTTTTTGACCTGATTTTTAAAATCTTGTTATTTCTATATGTATCAAGTAAAGAAAGAACTCGCTTCGCTCGTCCCAAAATGACCTCAAAAGGTCATTTTTTATACGGAAACCATAGCAAAAATTTGGTATAATCATAAAGTCGCAACACCAAGTTAGCGTAGCTAAGGAGGTGATATAATGCTTATTTGGTTACTCAACCTTGTTCTGATACCACTATTTATTAGCGTGACTTCCCAAGTCATTGCGGAATGGCTTATCCGTAAGTATACAGACAAACGCGACAAGAAACAATAGCCTGAGTGTCTACATCGCAATAGACACAAAAAACCACTAGGATTGCCCTCCTAGTGGTTTTATAATGCTTTAGGTTACTCCACCTTATCGCACTACGATTGTAACACATTACAGG
>CAJPJN010000182.1:0-3233 GCA_905369855.1 Streptococcus oralis
CCATTGTATAGATCATAATCTTTCTGAGCAGCAGTCTGAGCCAGATAGCTTGTATTGTCATAATCTTCAGTAGTGAGTTGTTGAACATCGATTACAATATTCTCTGCACCTAAGACAGCTTCAATGGATTGCTTCATAGAATTAACTTCTTGAATGCGTTTTTTAATAGCTAGGTCAACTGTCATGTCCAAGTGGATAGGGAATTGAACTCCTTTAGCTTGGAGTTCTTTCTTAGCTTCTGCAAATTTAGCCTTGGCTTTTTCAGGATTATAGTATGGATCCTGGGCATCCGCAAAGTTGATTCCTTGCCATTCTTTACCATAATTGACCATCTTAGAGGCTACTACTTCACCAAAGTCTTTTCCGTTGATACTTACAAAGTTTGGAGGAACAACCAAGTTACGCAAAATCTTAGTTGCACCATCTTCTCCCTGAGATTGAGCCCCGTAAGCTGTACGATCATATGCAAAGTTGATGGCTTGACGGAAGTTTTTGTTAAGAACCGCTTCTTGAGTCGATTTCTTTTCAGCATCACTTGTTTTTGAAGTGAATTTATAAGATTTTCTATCTAGGTTAAAGTTTAAGAAGTAAGAAGTAGCATCTTGCAAGCTATAGATGATATTGTCCTTATTCTTTTCTTTAATTCCTTCAAAGCTTGAACTATTTGGATAAAGGCGAGCATAACTATAAGCTCCCTCGACAAAGTTACGAGCTAGTGCATCTTGGTCACTACCATCATAATAGGCCAATTTCACATCATCTACAAAGACATTTTTAGCATCCCAGTAGTTAGGATTTTTCTTGAATTCGATGACAGATTTTGAAACAAAGGATTTCATCAAGAAAGGTCCATTGTACAAAATGCTAGATGGGTCTACCTTCCCAAAATCATCCCCTTTTGATTTCAAGAAATCCGCATTGACTGGGAAGAGAATGGTTGAAGTTGTTTTTGAGTTCCAGTAAGATTCTGGTCGTGTCAAAGTGTACTGAACAGTTTGGTCATCAAGAGCCTTGACTCCGACAGTTGAAAAGTCGCTTGTTTTACCAGTGATATAGTCATCTAAACCAGCAACAGATTCTTGCACTAAGTACAAGGCTTCTGATTTTTTATCAGCCGCATATTTCAAACCAGTTACAAAATCTTGGGCAGTTACAGGAGCATATTCTTCTCCATCTGCAGTATACCATTTAGCATCTTTACGCAGTTTGTAGGTATAGGTCAAACCGTCCTTAGAAACACTCCAATCCTCTGCCAAAGATGGAATATAGTTTCCATACTGGTCATTTTCCATGAGACCATCTACCAGATTGGTCACAATATCATTGGTTGTTGCACGGTTTTCTGCTAGATAGTTCAAACTAGATGGATCACTAGTATAAACATAGTTATATGTTTTTGACCCTGTGCTAGAATTTCCACAGGCACTTAACAAAATACCTGCACTTAACACGACACCTGCAAGCGTTGCATACTTGGCCTTAGACTTTTTCATCTCCAGAACCTCCTGATTTAAATATTTGTTTTATTATACAGGCTAACTACTTTTTAGTCAAGTGTTTTTTGACATAAAATTCAATTACTTTCGTTATTTATTCTCTGTTTTACATTTCATATCCAATTCTAACAATAAAAAATGAATAAGAGAGTGTTTTGGTTTTTAAAAAACTCAACTTATTCATTTTATTTATAAATTATTTTTTAAGAAATTTTTAATTTTGCTCGCAGGCGATCTGCTTGTGCTTTTCCAATCACCTTGTCCAATAGACGGGTACGAAGACTCATGACTCCATAAACACCTCCACCCATGGCACCGACAAGAGCTACATAAAGGAAGCTCCACAAACGTCCACTTGGTTGGAAAACAAATCCTAACAGCCACTGGATGGCACCGACACCGATGAACATAACAAAAGTCAACAAACTGATTAAAATGGTTCGCTTCAAAATCACCTTGCGCTTAACACCAGTTACCTTGCAAATGTCCCGATACATCAAAACATTAGGAATAATAAGACCAATTGTTGTAGAAATCAAAGGCCCGTAACTGTGAAAGAGAGCAATGGTTGGCAGTTGCAAGACCAGCTTGGCAATGGAACCATAGATAAAATAGAGAACTGCCTTGCGGTTGCGGAACATGGCCTGAAGCATTGGAGACAAGACCATGTACAAGCCTAAAATAGTAGACTGCAAAACTGCAAAGACAAACAAGCCCATAGCCAAACTATCTGGCTTGCCATAGAAGACTGTATAAAGAGGTTCTCCTACCATAACCACTCCAACCGTTGCTGGTAGCAAGAATAGGAAAAGCATAGTGATGCTGTCCTGAACTAGACGAGAAGCCGCCTTCAAGTCCCCCTTGACATAGTTTTCAGTCAAAAGTGGCAAACCTACACTCCCAATCGAAACCCCAACAGAAATTAAAATCATAGTAATTTTATTTGGATTGGCAGAAAAATAAGAAAACATGACAATTAAGTCTTCATTACTGTAGTTGCTAAACCACTTCATGCTATTGATAAAGGTATTTTGGTCCAAGATTTGGAAAAGCTGGATAGCAGACCCTGTCAGGATAAAAGGAATGGCTTCCTTAATGGTATCGATCAAAAGACGCTTACTATTAATCTTATCTCCTGTTTCAAGGACTCTTTTGAGTAATCCTTCTTGAGCAAGGAAATAAATCAAGACTGCAAAACTTGCTACCATGCCGACAAAGGCAGCAAAGGTGGATTGGGTAACCGCTGCTAGATAATCTCCTGAACCGAGCTTCATAATGATAAAGGTTGCTAGAAGCATCCAGATAACACGAATGACCTGCTCAGCGATTTGGCTCATGGCATAAGGCTTGAGGTTATTCATCCCTTGGAAAAATCCTCGGATAACACTCATAGACGGGAAAATCAAGACTCCCCAAGCCAAGCTTTGCATGATCGGTATCAAGTCTTTACCTACACCCGACAAGTCTGCTAGCCAAGGAGCAAAGACATACAAGACTAGTGCAAAGACCAGACCTAGTACCGTCATAAAGCCTAAAAAGCTCCGAATCAGGGCAAAGCTATGCTCTTCTTCTCGCATGGTATTGTACTTAGCCACTTGCTTGGCCACCGCAACCGGAATACCTGCTGTTGAAATCAGCAAGAACCAAGCATAGATATTGTAGCCCATGGTAAAGAGACCATTTGCTGTAGCCGCATAAGACCCCATCCAGATATACCAAGGGATGATATAAATGGCA
>CAJPJN010000183.1:0-3208 GCA_905369855.1 Streptococcus oralis
ATCTAATACTCTTCGAAAATCAAATTCAAACCGCGTCAACGTCGCCTTGCCGTACTCAAGTACAGCCTGCGGCTAGTTTCCTAGTTTGCTCTTTGATTTTCATTGAGTATATTAGCAAATAATAACCAAGCCAGGTCCAATCAGATTTGGCTTTTTTTCATTCACAAAAAGACCTACCCAAATGGATAGATCTTTACTTGATTACAATTTACCTGCTACTGCATCCAACAATTCTTGGATTTTAGCTTGGTTGCTTCCTCCTGCCATGGCCATGTCTGGTTTACCACCACCACGTCCATCGACGATTGGTGCCAATTCTTTGACAAGGTTTCCTGCATGAAGGTCTTTTGTCTTGCTTGCTACAAGGACATTGACTTTGTCACCGATAGCGGCAACTAGGACAAGAAGATCAGAGTAGTCTTTTTGTTTCCAATTATCTGCAAAGGTACGAAGGGCACCAGCATCAGATACAGACACTTGGCTAGCAATGTAACGGTGACCATTGACTTCCTTAACATCCTTGAAGATGTCGCCTGCGGCTGCAGCTGCGGCTTTTTCTTTCAACTCAGCATTTTCTTTTTGAAGTTGACGAAGTTGTTCTTGAAGTCCTTCTACCTTGTGAGGTACTTCTTTAAGTTGAGGTGCTTTCAAGGTTGCTGCGACTGCTTTAAGAGCGTCTTCTTGTTCACGGTAGGCTTCAAAGGCTTCCTTACCAGTCACCGCCAATATACGGCGAGTTCCTGATCCGATACCTTCTTCTTTGACAATCTTGAAGAGACCAATCTCAGAAGTATTGCCAACGTGGGTACCACCACAAAGCTCGATAGAGTAGTCACCGATAGTAACAACACGGACTTCCTTACCGTATTTCTCACCAAAGAGAGCCATAGCTCCCATTTCTTTGGCAGTGTCAATATCTGTTTCAACTGTCTTCACTTCAAGAGCTTCCCAGATTTTTTCGTTGACTTGCTGTTCAATGGCACGCAATTCTTCAGCAGTTACTGCTTGGAAGTGGGTAAAGTCAAAGCGAAGGAATTCGACTTCGTTAAGAGATCCTGCTTGTGTTGCGTGGTTTCCAAGGATATTGTGAAGGGCAGCGTGAAGCAAGTGAGTCGCAGTGTGGTTTTTCATGACACGGTGACGACGATTAGTATCAATTGCCAGAGTATATTCTTGATTCAAAGCAAGTGGTGCATGGACTTCAACTGTATGAAGAGCTTGTCCGTTTGGTGCTTTTTGAACATTTGTCACAGTAGCCACAACCTTACCTGACTCATCCAAGATTTGTCCGTGGTCAGCTACCTGTCCACCCATTTCAGCGTAGAATGGCGTTTCCGCAAAGATAAGAGAGGCAGTTCCTTCTGACACAGCTTCTACTTCTGCATTGTCAGCCACGATAGCCACCAATTTAGAAGACAATTGGCTAGCATTGTAGTTGAAGACACTTTCTACAGTGATGTTTTGAAGGGTTTCATTTTGCATACCCATTGAACCACCCTTGACAGCTGAGGCACGCGCGCGTTCTTGCTGTTCTTTCATGGCTGCTTCAAAACCTTCACGGTCCACAGTCATACCAGCTTCTTCAGCGATTTCTTCAGTCAATTCAACTGGGAATCCATAAGTGTCATAAAGTTTGAATACATCTTGACCAGCAATGACAGATTGTCCTTTTTCTTTCAAGTCTGCTACGATGCCTTGGGCAAAGTGTTGACCTGAGTGAAGGGTACGGGCAAATGACTCTTCCTCGCTCTTAACGATTTTCTCAATAAAGTCACGTTTTTCAAGCACTTCTGGGTAGTAGCTTTCCATGATTTTTCCAACAGTTGGAACCAATTTGTAAAGGAAAGGCTCGTTGATTCCCAATTTTTGACCATGCATAGAAGCACGACGGAGAAGACGACGAAGGACGTAACCACGACCTTCATTTCCAGGAAGGGCACCATCACCGATGGCAAATGAAAGGGAACGGATGTGGTCAGCGATGACCTTGAAACTCATGTTATCGCCATCTTGGTCATAAACCTTAGCAGACAATTTCTCCACTTCACGAATGATTGGCATGAAGAGGTCTGTTTCAAAGTTAGTCTTAGCCCCTTGGATAACCGCTACCAAACGCTCCAAACCAGCGCCCGTATCAATGTTCTTGTGTGGCAATTCCTTGTATTCGCTACGAGGAACAGCAGGGTCTGCGTTAAATTGTGACAAAACGATGTTCCAGATTTCGATATAACGGTCGTTTTCGATATCTTCTGCAAGCAGGCGAATACCGATATTTTCTGGGTCAAAAGCTTCTCCACGGTCAAAGAAGATTTCTGTATCTGGTCCAGAAGGTCCAGCACCGATTTCCCAGAAGTTATCCTCGATTGGAATCAAATGACTTGGATCCACTCCCACTTCAATCCAGCGGTTGTATGAATCTTTATCAGCTGGATAGTAGGTCATATAAAGTTTTTCAGCTGGGAAGTCAAACCACTCAGGGCTTGTCAAAAGCTCATAAGCCCAAGTGATAGCTTCATCACGGAAGTAATCCCCGATAGAGAAGTTCCCCAACATTTCAAACATGGTATGGTGACGTGCAGTCTTCCCTACGTTTTCAATGTCGTTGGTACGGATAGCCTTTTGGGCATTGGTAATACGTGGATTTTCAGGGATAATGGTCCCGTCAAAGTATTTCTTAAGGGTTGCTACCCCAGAGTTGATCCACAAAAGAGTTGGGTCATTTACAGGAACCAAGCTCACTGATGGTTCTACAGAGTGACCTTTAGTCGCCCAGAAATCAAGCCACATTTGGCGTACTTGTGCACTAGATAGTTGTTTCATATTGTCTCCTTATTTACTTGTTTAATGTGATTGGCTTTCCAGCATTTCCACATAGTCAATCGCGACACAGAGGGAAATGACTAGATCGGCATAAGCGTCCTCCAGAACCGTTACGGTATAGGTAGAGGTCAGATGGAAGAGTTCCTTCTTAATTTCTGCAATCAGCTGATCGCGATCATCCAACAATTTGAAATCCAAATCCCAGATATTGCACTCGATACGAAGACCCAGATTATCAAACTCATACTTATCTCTCCAGAAGGTCAACTTCTTGCGAATGACAAAACTCGAGCCATCCTGAAGCTGAATTTCAAATCGAGGAAGCAAGGTCAAGATTTCTTTACTGATCTGACTAACCTGTTCACCATTAGCATCATAGATGGTAAAA
>CAJPJN010000184.1:0-3196 GCA_905369855.1 Streptococcus oralis
TCTGGAAATAATACTAATTTCATATCGCCATGATTCGTCTTAATTGTAGCAATAGGTCCCTTATTTTTTTCAACTTCTATTTGTGGGAAATGCAATTCTTTTTCTACCATACCAAATCCTTCTAAGGCATCAAAAATGCCATCTTCTTCTAATGTTTTTGTAATATAATCTGCTTTTTCTTTGATGTTATCATGAGAAATTCCCATTGCAACGCTGATTCCAGCATAATCAAAGAGTTCCAAGTCGTTGAGCCCATCTCCAAAGACCATGACGTTCTCTGGTTTCAAGCCTAGATATTCCACAACCTGTTCCACACCCGTCGCCTTAGAGCCTGAAATCGGCACAATATCAGACGAATGTTGATGCCAACGAACCATGCGAAGTTTGTCTGAGAGACTGTCAGGCAAGCGTAAATCATCCCCCTTATCTTCAAAAGTCCACATCTGATAGATGTCTTCTTTTTCATGGAAATCTGGATCCACATCCAAGTCGGGATAAATTGGATTGATAGCCTCACTCATCATATCGGTGCGAGTCGACAACTTAGCATTATGACTACCAACCAAGCCATACTCAATTCCCTCTTGCTTGGCCCAAGAGATATACTCCTCAACATCTGACTTCTCAATCTGATGTTGATAAATAACCTGACCTTTTTTATCTTCAATATAGGCACCATTTAAGGTTACAAAAAAGTCAGGCTTGAGCTCACGAATCTCTGGAACGACACCAAAAATCCCTCGTCCAGAAGCAATACCTGTCAAAATTCCTTTCTCACGTAATTGCTTAAAAACAGTTGGGATTGAAGCTGGAATAAAACCTGTCTTTGAATTTCGCAAGGTATCATCAATATCAAAAAAGACAATCTTGATTTTCTTTGCCTTGTATCTTAATTTCGCATCCATCTCACTACCTCTTTCAATCTAACTCTTTCCATTATACCATAAAGTAGCTAAATCCCCTATTTTCAAAAAGTTTCCAGTTTTATTGTAAGTCCTTGGATAAGTATAAAACTAAATCATTATCATTTTGACAACTTGCACCCATTTCTAGCGGTTTATTTCTATACCACACACCTGTCCCATCTGGAATGTAGCCCCGTCTGATATACAATCTCTGGGCAGGGCCATAGCCTAAGTGCAAACCTACACCAAGAGTGACCTTACTCGAAACAAACTTGACTCGTTTTTCTGCTTCTTCTAGCAGTTGATTCCCAATCCCTTGATTTCGAAAAGGCTCAAACACATTAAAATCTGATAATTCTGGATAGACTTCTGCAAAAGGACCATGTTTAGCAGAGGGCAAAATGGTAATGTAGCCCGCTACAGCACCATCAATCTCTGCAACTAAAACTTCTCTCTCCCCACTTTCCTGTTCCAGGAAATATCTAGCCAAAATTTCCTCTCTACCAGTCCAACCTTGATTCATAAATCCATGAGACAAGGATTCAATATCAGACTTAATCATATTTCTAATCGTACAATTCATCTTTGACTTACCCACCTTTACTCTTTCTATTACCATTATAGCACGCCAAGGTCAGAAAAAAACTATCTCGTGAAAAAAGACCCAACCGGGTCTCAATTCGCTTTCTTGTTTCAAAGCTCGTGAAAAAGAGGTCCACCCGGACCCAACTCGCTCTCTCATTTCAAGGCTCGTGAAAAAAAGACCCAACCGGGTCTCAATTCGCTTTCTTGTTTCAAAGCTCATGAAAAAGAGGTCCACTGGACCCCTTTTTTTAATCTTCGTTTACGAAAGGCATCAAAGCCATTACGCGAGCGCGTTTGATAGCTGTTGTTACTTTACGTTGGTTTTTAGCTGAAGTTCCTGTTACACGACGAGGAAGGATTTTCCCACGTTCTGAAACGAAACGGCTAAGAAGCTCAGTATCTTTGTAATCAACATATTCAATTTTGTTTGCTGCGATGTAATCAACTTTTTTACGGCGTTTGAATCCGCCACGACGTTGTTGAGCCATGTTTTTTCTCCTTTATAATTTTAGTTGTCCATTAGAATGGTAAATCATCATCTGAAATATCCAATGGATTTGTTGCTCCAAATGGATTTTCATCACGTGAAAAGTCTGGTACTGAATTTGTAGGCGCTGAATAGTTTGCAGTTGGTGCAGAATAAGCTCCACCTGTGTGACCCTCACGCACACTACGGCTTTCCAACATTTGGAAATTCTCAGCCACGACCTCTGTCACGTAGACACGTTGTCCTTGCTGGTTATCGTAACTACGAGTCTGGATACGACCTGTCACCCCGATAAGTGAGCCTTTTTTAGCCCAGTTAGCAAGGTTTTCAGCCTGTTGGCGCCACATAACGACATTGATAAAATCAGCCTCACGTTCGCCATTTTGACTCTTAAATGTACGGTTTACTGCAAGAGTAAAAGTCGCAACTGCTACATTTGATGGGGTATAACGCAACTCAGCGTCACGTGTCATACGCCCTACAAGTACAACATTGTTAATCATAGTTTACCTTCTTACGCGTCAGTTTTGACGATCATGTGACGAAGAATGTCAGCGTTGATTTTTGAAAGACGGTCAAACTCTTTAAGAGCTGCATCGTCGTTTGCTTCAACGTTAACGATGTGGTAAAGTCCTTCACGGAAATCTTTGATTTCGTATGCAAGACGACGTTTTTCCCAAGATTTTGATTCAACAACAGTTGCACCGTTGTCAGTCAAAATAGAGTCAAAACGTGCTACCAAAGCGTTTTTAGCTTCTTCTTCAATGTTTGGACGAATGATATAAAGAATTTCGTATTTAGCCATTGATATGTTCCTCCTTTTGGTCTAATGACCCCAAGACGTTGCAAGGGGTAAGTGAGGTTCACTCACAAATAATAATTATACTAGATTTTCCAGCAAATAGCAAGAATTATTTTCGCTTTTCCTTGAATGGTTTGCTAAAGCATTTTATCAACGAGATAAAGCACACAAGCTAGTGATTTATTGCACCTGTTCAGCTCCTTCTTTTAAGCGACCATAGAGCAGATAGGGAACGGATCTTAATTCTTGAAGGTTGCGGCAGGACAAGGCACACATCAATAGACGTAACTCTTCTTTCCAGCCGTTTACGATAGCAATGACCTCTTCGACTGAGTGTTTTTCTACCAAGGCTAACATGGTTCGAGAAAGGCCAACTGCCTTGGCACCCAGAACCAAGGCTTTAACCATGTCTAGAGG
>CAJPJN010000185.1:0-3177 GCA_905369855.1 Streptococcus oralis
GTGAGAAAAGCTATCAGGATAGACAAAACCGTCCGATCCTGTTGTATAGGGTGGGTCAATATAGATGACATCGATGCTGTTTTCATAACCAGCTTGCAAATGGCGCAGAACTTCCAAATTATCCCCCGTAAAAAAGAGATTGCGGCTGTTCTGATGAATCATCTCTTCATTATGCTTGATATTAGGAACAACTACCGTTTCTGAAAGCTCTCCTGTTTGTTTTTTTGCATAGTTCTTCCCGACAAAATCTAGTTGGTAGCCAGAAGACAACTCCGTTTGAATACTCTCCTTAGCTAGACTTCTCTTAAATTTGTCCATATCAAAGCTTTCGCCTACAAAGAAATCTGGAAGTTTACTCTTCAACTCCTTGAGAAAGGCTGATTTAGATGTGATGGCTTGATTTTCCATCCGAATATCCTTAAGCATGAGCCACCTCCTTCATGCTTATGGTACGCAAAAAGCCTGCCACAAAAGTAACAGGTATACGTATAAATAAAACATTAAAAAACTTAGCTATTCGCGAAATTATATATATATATATATGTGTGGTTTTTTATGCATAATTTCTCCTTGCATCTTCGGTTCATAGAGTTTTCTTAAGTATCAACCAAAGTTCTTTTGATATTTTTATTATATCATAATTTAAGCGATCAAATCCTAAAAAAATCTAATATACCCAACTCAAAACAACTTGCTTGACAAAAGCTTGACTTCATGGTTTAATATACCCCATAAGGGTATATTTGGAGGTGCCTATGTTTCACTTATTATTTACAAAAATTGACAGTATTTCTACCAGCGAGTTAGAAGCTAAACTCAGAGAACCGATTCAGCTACTGGATGTTCGGACGCCTACAGAATTTCGTAGAGGTCATATCAAAAATGCCAAAAATGTCCCTCTAACCGAAATCGGATCTTACACACCTGAGACAAAAGAAACACTCTATGTCATTTGTCATTCTGGTGTGCGAAGCAAACTAGCTGCGAAAAAGCTAAAGAAAAAAGGATATGATGTCATCAATGTCCGAGGCGGTATGAGCGCTTGGACAGGTAAGGTCATCTAGATATATAAAGGAGAAAGTCAATGAAAATTATCATTGTCGGAGGAGTTGCAGGCGGTATGTCAGCAGCAACCCGCCTCAGACGTCTCATGGAAGACGCTGAAATCACTATTTTTGAGAAAGGTCCCTTTGTTTCCTTTGCAAACTGCGGACTTCCTTACTATGTTTCAGGAGAAATTGCAAACCGTGATAGTTTATTGGTCCAAACTCCTGAAAGTCTCAAGGCACGCTTTAATCTGGATGTGCGACCATTTCACGAGGTCATCCAGATTTCACCAGAAGAACACACTGTGACGGTGCGACACGATGGACAGGAATTCACAGAAAGCTACGACAAGTTGATTCTCTCCCCAGGAGCTAAACCATTTGTTCCTACCATTGAAGGTTTGGTAGAAGCTAAGAATGCCTACACACTCCGCAATGTTCCAGATCTCGATGAAATTATGGCAGCCTTAGACAATTATCCAAAAGAAGCTGTCGTTATCGGCGCAGGCTTTATCGGGCTTGAAATGGCTGAAAATCTGGCAAAACGTGGCCTGCAAGTTACTATTGTTGAGAAAGCACCCCATGTCTTGCCACCATTAGATCAAGAAATGGCAGCCTTTGTCCAAGCAGAATTGCTGGCAAACGGCGTTCGCGTTATCACTTCTCAGTCTGCGACTCGATTTGAAGACCAAGGAAAAGTCATCGTTCTCGAAAACGGTCAAAAGATCACTTCTGACCTCACCATCCTTTCTGTCGGTGTTGAACCTGAAAACGGACTGGCAAAAGCTGCGGGGATTGAACTGGGACTTCGTGGTGGAATCTTGGTCGATGAACATTACGAAACCAGTCAAAAAGATATTTTTGCAGTTGGGGATGCCATCGTCGTCAAGCAAGAGATTACGGGCCAAGATGCTCTCATCTCTCTAGCTTCTCCTGCTAATCGTCAAGGACGCCAAGTGGCGGACGTCATCGCAGGACTAGAACGTACAAACAAGGGCAGTATCGGCACTGCTATCGTTCGTGCCTTTGATATGACAGCTGCTTCGACTGGTCTCAACGAGCGTATCCTTAGCATGAATCAACTTCCTTACAAGGCCCTTCATGTCAGTGGGAAAGACCACGCTGGTTATTATCCAGGCGCTACTGATATGACCTTGAAGCTCCTCTTTGACCCAACCACTGGAAAAATCTATGGTGCCCAAGGAGTTGGGAAGAAAGGTGTTGACAAACGAATCGATATCCTAGCAACTGCTATCAAGGGAAATCTCACCGTCTTTGACTTACCAGAGTTAGAGTTTACCTATGCGCCACCATTTGGCTCTGCCAAGGATCCCGTCAATATGCTGGGCTACGCAGCCTTAAACCTTATCGAAGCTCTCAGCGACAACGTTCAATGGTACCATCTCGAAGACGAACTGGCTAAGGGAAAGAAATTCCTAGACGTGCGGACCAGTGGCGAACTCCAAAGTGGTCGACTTAAGGTAGACACTATACACATCCCCCTAAACGAACTACGGGAACGCTTGAATGAACTGGACAAGAACCAGGCCTACATCGTCAGCTGCCACAGTGGTTTGCGCAGCTATATCGCAGAGCGTATCCTCAAGCAAGCAGGATTTACCGTACAAAACCTTGACGGCGCTTATTCACTATACAAAATGGCTAAGCCAGAAGGAGTAGAATATGGAAACTAGTATCAGTATGGCTGACTTTTATGGAAAATATCAACATGAAAATTTAGAGCTTATCGATGTCCGTGAAGCACATGAATTCCAAGCAGGACATGCACCAGGTGCCAAAAATCTTCCGTTAAGTACCTTAGAGCAGGGCTACAAAGAACTCAATTCTGACCGTACATACCATGTCATCTGTCAAGGTGGAGTACGTTCTGCCTCTGCCTGCCAATTTCTCAGCGCCCAAGGCCTCACTGTTACCAATGTAGAAGGTGGCATGAATGCTTGGCCAGGTCAAGTAGAATAATCAAAAGGAGCTGGGCAAAAACTCAACTTCAGGAGAAAATGAAGTAAATTTCCCCACAATAAAACGCATACTATCAAGGCTTTCAACACCTGATAGTATGCGTTCTTTTATTTTAAAGACTTTTTCCAGCCTCTCTTGATTCACATTAAAC
>CAJPJN010000186.1:0-3136 GCA_905369855.1 Streptococcus oralis
AAGCAAAGCCTCTCTATGTTTGGTTGAAAGACCAGAAATCTGGACCACTAGGAAAACGAATCGAATGGAATTTCGCTAAGTTTCTCATTGGTCGAGATGGGCAAGTCTCTGAGCGCTTTTCTTCCAAAACAGACCCAAAACAAATTGAAGAGGCGATACAAAAATTACTCTGACTTTTTTTTGAATACATTCTTTCATTCAGTTTAATTCTTGAAAGGATGTATTTTTCTTTAAAAAGTGAAAGAATTTCTTTAAATTAGGTTTACTTTCTCTATTGCATTTCTTGGAATAATTTAGTATATTTGTTATATTAAAGCTTTTTAGGTCATTTTAAAGATTAAGATAACAATTTAAATTTTTTCACCTCAAAATGAAAGCGCTTAAATAGAGGGAGGGGTTAGTCTCAAACTATTGCACAAAATTTAACTATCGCTAAAAAAAAAAATCGTTTCCAAGTCATACTTGGGCTCAGACAGTAGCTGACTGTCTTTATTCAAACTAGGAGTACATTATGAATCGATACCTTTTTGAAAAAGGGCAAACTTTTAGCATCAGAAAATTAACCGTTGGTGTTGCTTCGGTTATGGTTGGACTCGCTTTTTTTGCATCTGGAACAGCACTAGCGGACGAAGCAAAAATTGAAGCTACAAGTTCTCAACCAAACGTAGAAAAATTGGCTGAGGCTGAAAAAACCAAACCAGAAGTTAAAAATGAAAGTCCTGTAACCTCTACACCTCAAAAATCAGAGCAAACAGAGAAAACTGTTAAACCAGTAGAAGAAAAATCTGTAGCAGATACTAAGACTACTGACTTACTTCCTGAAGAAATCCACGATCAAGCTTATCCTGACACGCCCGTGAAAAACATAGATACTTCAGCAATCGTAGACAAGAAGGATAGCCCTAAAGTTTATACAGAAAGCATTCTAAAAAACAAGGAAGATATTCCAAAAGAAGCTGAAAATGGTAATCGTGCAATCATCAACGGTGGTCTAGATTTGAAGCACGTCCCTTATGAAGGACAACCTGCTACTGCTGCTAGTATGATTTACACTATTTACAATGGTGGTTCCCAACGCTATATCGTGTCTGGTTCTGGTATTTTTGTGGCACCAAATGTCATCTTGACTGTTGCCCACAACTTTTTAGAATCAAACCGTGATACAAAAGAAGGACATATTCGAGGCGGAGATTCTGCTAAGTTTTACTATAACCTCGGTTCTAATTCTGCTGTTCGCAATTCTCAACCTGTAACGGGTAATACTACTCTATTCAAAGAAGAAGATATTCATTTTTGGAACAAGAAAGAATTTGGAAAAGGATATCAAAATGACTTGGCTGCTGTTGTAGCACCTGTTCCTCTTCAAATCGCTAGTCCAAATAAAGCTGCTACCTTTGTTCCCTTGGCAGAAAATAAAACCTATCAACCAGGAGATCCTGTTAGCACGATTGGATATCCGAACGATTCAAGCTCACCAGAGCTCAAAAAACCAATTGTCGCTGGTCAACTTTACAAGGTAGATGGTGTTGTGAAGTCTGTTGATAAGTATGATGATAAAGGCTCAAAAGGCATCACCTATCATATGACTTCTATTTCAGGCCTTTCAGGTGCTGGCAT
Organism: Streptococcus oralis; assembly: GCA_905369855.1. GTDB lineage: Bacteria > Bacillota > Bacilli > Lactobacillales > Streptococcaceae > Streptococcus > Streptococcus oralis_BN. The sequence continues at coordinate 1,618 of CAJPJN010000186.1, forward strand.
TATCAACGGCGATGGTAAAGTAGTCGGTGTTCACCAACACGGCACAATTGAAAACGGCATCCCTGACAAAGACCGTTTCGGCGGCGGAATCGTTCTCTCCCCTGAGCAAGTCAAATGGGTAAAAGATATTATCGCTAAATATGGTGTCAAAGGTTGGTACCAAGGTGATAATGGGAAACGATATTACTTTACTCCTGAAGGAGAAATGTTCAGAAATAAAACTGCTGTTATTGGTGAAAATCAATATTCTTTCGATGAAAACGGTGTTGCAACACTCATTAAAGGAATCGATTACGGACGTGTAGTTGTTCAACACGTAGATGAAACTGGTAATCCAATCAAAACTGATGATACTTTCGTTGAAAAGACTGAAGTTGGAACAGCTTTTGATTATAACTTCAAAAAAGAAATCGCTAAGACTGACTTCTATACAAAAAATCAAGAGAAATACCAGATTGTCTCTATTGATGGCGTCGAAATCAACAAACAACTCAAAGATGAGTGGACCTACAACGTCGTCAGCAAAACAGCTCCAGGAACACGGGTCATCAAGGTGGTTTATAAAGTGAATAAAGGTTCATTTGCCATTCATTATCGTTTGAAAGGCTCAGAGCAAGAATTAGCAGATGTTGTTACTGATAATAATGACGGAAAAGAATACGATGTTTCCTTTGTAAACACTTTTGAAGCAAAAGAAATCGCAGGCTACCGCGCAATCACTCCACGCTTAGAAGCCAGCATCCAGCACAAGGGTGTGAATGATATCGTCTTTGAATACGAAAAAATCTCTGATAGCTCTAATCCGACTTCAAATGTTTTACCTGCTGCTCATCCAGAAGATAAAGAAACAGAAATTGGAAATCACGGTCCCCTTCCAAGCAAGGCTCAACTTGATTATCACAAGGAAGAATTAGCTGCCTTCATCCACTATGGTATGAATACTTATACTAATTCTGAGTGGGGACATGGAAATGAAGACCCTAAAAACTTCAATCCAACTAACTTAGATACAGATCAATGGATCCGTACTCTAAAGGAAACTGGTTTTAAACGCACTATTATGGTTGTCAAACACCACGATGGTTTCGTTATTTACCCATCTAAATATACAAATCATACCGTAGCTGCAAGTCCATGGAAAGATGGAAAGGGTGACCTTCTAGAAGAAATCTCTAAATCGGCTACTAAATACGATATGAACATGGGTGTTTACCTATCACCATGGGATGTTAATAGCCCTAAATATAAGGTAGCTACTCAAAAAGAATACAACGAATACTACCTCAACCAGCTGAAAGAAATCCTTGGTAATCCAAAATACGGTAATAAGGGTAAATTTATCGAAGTCTGGATGGATGGAGCACGCGGTAGCGGTGCCCAAAAAGTAACCTACACTTTTGATGAGTGGTTCAAATACATCAAGGAAGCTGAAGGAGATATCGCTATCTTCTCTGCCGAACCAACAAGTGTCCGTTGGATTGGAAACGAGCGTGGTATCGCTGGAGACCCTGTATGGCAC
>CAJPJN010000187.1:0-3115 GCA_905369855.1 Streptococcus oralis
TGCTATACCAGTCAAATGATTTCTTATGTGAATGTTTCATTTTGAACTCCTAGATAATATCTTATAATTCCCATTCTACAACTATTTGATATATAAATCAATATTTTCTATACAATTAATATATTCTCTTTTTGTACCTAAAAGCTACTTATATTATTCTAATTTTTCTGACTAATTCAGACGCTTTTTCTACTCCGACATTTTTGTACACTTTAGACAATAATATGATATAATGAAAGTAGGAGGAAATTACCAATATGCGCAACCTTTTATCCACAAAAGATCAAAGACAATTACGTTTAATGGAAACCTTAATTCAGAATCGTAATTGGATGAAATTGCATGAACTAGCCGAAAAATTAGGATGTACAGAACGAATCTTAAAAAGTGATTTAAATGAATTACGTATTGCCTTTCCATCTATTGACATCCAATCTTCTGTTAACGGAGTCATGATAGATTTAGAAGTTAACACTAGTGTAGAAGATATTTATCAATATTTTCTTGCTAATTCGCAATCTTTTCAATTACTAGAATATCTGTTCTTCAATGAGGGGCTGCCTATTTATCGAACGGTAGAAAATCTTCACTCTAGTAATGCCAACCTCTATCGACTGGGCAAAAATATTACAAAAACTCTATCAACTCAATTCCAAATTGAACTATCATTTACTCCATCCGAAATACGTGGCAATGAAATCGATATTCGCTATTTTTTTGCCCAATATTTTTCTGAGCGCTATTATTTCCTAGATTGGCCTTTTCCTGACCTTCCTGAGGAAGATTTAACAGAATTTGCTGACTTCTTCTATAAAATCACGAATTATCCAATGCGATTTTCAATTTATAGAATGTACAAACTGATGATAGCTATCAGTATTTACCGCATTAAAAACGGTCATTTCATCGACTTACCAAATCATTTCTTTGATGATTACTATCCTATTTTAGCAAGCATTCCAAACTTTGAGGAGATACTTGTCCATTTTTCTGAAAAACTGGGACTGGAAATCACTCCAGATATTATCGCACAAATTTTTATTTCCTTTATTCAAAGTAACATTTTCTTAGATCCTCAAGAATTCTTCAACTCTTTAGAAGAAAACAGTGAAGCAAGATACTCTTACCAATTACTGAGTCAAATATTAGAACGTCTATCAAAACAATATAAAATTACCTTTACTAACCACGATGAGCTTGTTTGGCATTTACACAACACTGCTTTCTTTGAAAGACAGGAAATCTTTTCTACCCCAATCTTATTTGAACAAAAAGCATTGACGATTAAAAAATTTGAAGTTTACTTCCCAGACTTTATGGAAAGTGCACGTCAAGAACTGGCTCAGTATCGTCAAGCAATTGGACAGCATGACCATCCTGAACAGTTGGAACACTTGATGTACACCATCTTGACCCATGCTGAAAACCTCTCTACTCAGTTGTTAGAAAATCGACCACCTATCAAGGTATTGCTTATCAGTAACTTTGACCATGCTATATCCCTTACCTTTGTTGATATGCTTTCCTATTACTGTAATAACCGCTTTACCTTCGATATTTGGGATGAATTGAAAACAAGTCCTGAGATTTTAAATCAGACAGATTACGATATCATCGTGTCTAATTTCTATATTCCAGGAATTACCAAGAAGTTTATTTGCCGAAACCATCTGTCAATCATGGATTTGGTTAATCATCTTAACTGTTTATCAAATGAGATTCATATATCCAATACTTTATAAACTAAAAAAACTCAGCACGATTTTCCATGCTGGGTTTTCTTCTTTTATCCTTATTTATACTTCCTTAACAAAAACCAATTCCTGTTGATGCGACAGGTCTTCTCTGTAGGCAAATCCTGCAAAGCTTAAGCGACGAGCTTCCTCCACCGTCTGTACTTGATTTTCTATCAGGGCTGTCAGGAAGGCACCACGCGCTTTCTTAGAAATGGTTGAATGAATCTTCAGCTGACCACCCTTGTCCTCCATGAATTTGAAGGTCACCATTTTTTCTCTGATTTCCTTAGAAAATACAGTCTCAAACTCGGATGACAAGAGGGAGAAAATTACTTCTTCCTGCTTCAGAGCTTCATCATAGGCTACCTTCCAATGGCTCTTCAAAGTCTTACCAGCGACTTTTAACTTCATCAAAAAATCCAAACGGTGAGGGGCCATAGGTGACAAGGCTGGAACGACACCGTACAAAGCTGACGTGATAAAGACATGATTTTCAAGATAGGCTTGTTCTGCATCGGTCAATTTATCTCGCTTGATATGACGGTACATAAGCCCATCAAAAAGTTTCAAGGCTGAATAGTGTTGAGCAGTTTGCTTTTTCAAGGCTTGGATATGTTGAAATTCTTCCGCCGCCTTTTCAGCTGATACCTTGTAAAAACTCTCCAATTGACTAGCAGAATAGAGAGCCAAGGCATCCAGCACGGCCTGACTTTCTGGCTTTAAAGGAGTGGCTTCAATACTTGGTAAATCTGTGTTCATTTCTTTTGCTGTTGGGATTAAAATTTTCATATTAATAGTGTAGCATATTTTTTTGCCACTACCAAGAAATTCATCTGAAAAGAGACTGGGAAAAAAGGCATTAAAATTAAAAAATGCATAGTATCAGGAATTGAGAAATCTTGATACTATGCGTTTTATGATGGAAAGATTTACTTCTTTTTTTCCTGAAATTGAGGTTTTGCCCAGCCTCTCCTCTTACTGTACTTTAAAGGTCTTGAGATAATTATCTTTTCCAACTTGACCTTCGAAGGTTTTACCATTTTCGAAGTAAGAGAGGATATCTAATACTGAGGCCTTAACCTTGTAAATCTTGCCATCAACTTTAAAGAAGTAGACGGTGTCTCCCTTGATAACAGCTGATTTGAGGTCTGCTACCACACCCTTGATACTTTCTGTGGTTTCATTATCAATTTCAAGATCGTTTTTATTGGCGTACTTGCTGAGTAGCTCTTCCACTGTCGTAGCTACGATAACATTTTGGTACTCGACTGCGTCTACCAGAGCGTACTCTTTGACCAAGCCAGCATTGTCCTTCAAGCCCATGATGTAGAGAGGCTTGTCATTGAGGTTGATGAGGATTGGGAAGGTCGCCTTGTAGG
>CAJPJN010000188.1:0-3110 GCA_905369855.1 Streptococcus oralis
TGCTAAGGCTGCTATGGCAGTAGGTATGTTGCCAGAACGCATTTTCATCCCTAAAAAGGGAACCAGCATGGCTTATGAGAATGGGGACTTTGTCCCAGCTGGAGCGGTTTCAGCAGGGGATGTCTTGATTGATGGGAATGCCATTGGTGATGTTGGAAATGTGGTTCTTCGTGACCGTAAGGTCTTGTCAGAGGATGGTATTTTCATCGTCGCAATTACCGTTAACCGTCGTGAGAAGAAAATCGTGGCCAAGGCTCGTGTTCACACGCGTGGATTTGTTTATCTCAAGAAGAGTCGCGATATTCTCCGTGAAAGTTCAGAATTGATTAACCAAACGGTAGAAGACTATCTTCAAGGAGATGACTTTGATTGGGCAGATCTCAAAGGGAAGGTTCGTGATAATCTGACCAAGTACCTCTTTGACCAAACCAAACGTCGTCCAGCTATTTTACCAGTAGTCATGGAAGCGAAATAATTGTTGAAATAAACAGAGAGAAAGTCGAATTTCGGCTTTTTCTTATCGGAAAATAGAAGGAGCAAATCATGGCAGTAATGAAAATCGAGTATTACTCACAAGTTTTGGATATGGAGTGGGGAGTGAATGTCCTCTACCCTGATGCAAATCGAGTGGAAGAACCAGAGTGTAAAGACATTCCCGTCTTGTACCTCTTGCACGGGATGTCTGGCAACCATAATAGCTGGCTCAAGCGTACCAATGTAGAACGCTTGCTTCGAGGTACTAATCTCATCGTTGTTATGCCCAATACCAGCAATGGTTGGTACACCGATACCCAGTATGGTTTTGACTATTATACAGCTCTAGCAGAGGAATTGCCACAGGTTCTAAAATGTTTCTTCCCTAATATGACTAGCAAGCGTGAAAAGACCTTTATCGCTGGTCTCTCTATGGGAGGTTACGGCTGTTTCAAACTGGCTCTTGCTACAAATCGTTTTTCTCATGCAGCTAGTTTTTCAGGTGCCCTTAGTTTTCAAGATTTTTCTCCTGAAAGCCAAGATTTGGGAACACCAGCTTATTGGAGAGGTGTTTTTGGAGAGATTAAAGATTGGACAACTAGTCCTTATTCTCTAGAAAGTCTGGCTAAAAAATCGGATAAAAAGACCAAGCTTTGGGCTTGGTGTGGCGAGCAGGATTTCTTGTACGAAGCCAATAATCTAGCAGTGAAAAATCTCAAAAAACTGGGCTTTGATGTGACCTATAGCCATAGCGCTGGAACTCACGAATGGTACTACTGGGAAAAACAATTGGAACGGTTCTTAGCAACCTTACCAATCGATTTCAAATTAGAAGAGAGATTGTCATAATTTAGCTTTCTTTCAGCTTGTTTTAGTAAAATAGACTTTATTTGCTAGAAAGGTGGAGGAACATGCGCTGGATTTTTCGTTTGATAGGGGCTTTCTTTTCTTTTGTGTGGCGTTTGTTTTGGCGCCTGGTTTGGATAGTTGTGCTCCTATGTGCTCTTGCTTTCGGTCTTCTCTGGTATCTGAACGGGGATTTTCAAGGAGCGCTAAAGCAGGCAGAACGGTCAGTCAAGATTGGTCAACAAAGTATCGACCAATGGGAAAAAACAGGGCAACTGCCTAAGTTGAACCAGACAGATAGCCACCAGCATTCTGAAGGAAAGTGGCCACAAGCTTCTGCTCGTATTTACTTGGATCCCCAGATGGATTCACGCTTTCAAGAAGCTTATTTAGAAGCAATCCAGAATTGGAATCAAACGGGTGCTTTTAACTTTGAAATTGTGACTGAGTCCAGCACGGCGGATATCTTGGCTACGGAGATGAATGACGGAGGCACTCCTGTGGCAGGAGAGGCGGAAAGTCAGACCAATCTCTTGACAGGGCAATTCTTATCCGTAACGGTGCGCCTGAATCATTATTATTTGTCCAATCCAACCTATGGCTATTCCTATGAGCGCATTGTCCATACGGCAGAACATGAGTTGGGTCATGCGATTGGCTTGGACCATACAGATGAAAAGTCTGTCATGCAACCTGCTGGTTCCTTTTATGGTATCCAGGAAGTGGATGTTGCAAACCTTCGAAAAATATATGAGACTAGTGAGTAGGGAACAATCTTTCCCTACTTTTTTGCTATAATGGAATTATGAACAACTTGATTAAATCAAAACTAGAGCTCTTGCCGACCAGCCCTGGTTGCTACATTCACAAGGATAAAAACGGCACCATTATCTATGTAGGAAAGGCTAAAAATCTGCGTAACCGCGTGAGGTCTTATTTCCGTGGAAGTCATGATACCAAGACAGAGGCTCTGGTGTCTGAGATTGTGGATTTTGAATTTATCGTTACGGAGTCTAATATTGAGGCACTTCTCCTAGAAATCAACCTGATCAAGGAAAACAAGCCCAAGTACAATATCATGCTCAAGGATGATAAGTCCTATCCTTTCATCAAAATTACCAATGAACGCTATCCTCGTTTGATTATTACCCGACAGGTCAAGAAGGATGGAGGTCTCTATTTTGGTCCTTATCCAGATGTGGGGGCAGCCAATGAAATCAAGCGACTGCTGGATCGGATTTTCCCTTTTCGCAAGTGTACCAATCCACCGTCTAAGGTATGTTTTTACTACCATATCGGTCAATGTATGGCCCATACCATCTGTAAGAAGGATGAGGCCTACTTCAAGTCTATGGCTCAGGAGGTTTCTGATTTTCTGAAAGGGCAAGATGATAAAATCATCGATGACCTCAAGGGCAAGATGGCAAGTGCTGCCCAGACTATGGAATTTGAACGTGCGGCGGAATACCGTGACCTAATTCAGGCCATTGGAACGCTTCGAACCAAGCAACGGGTCATGGCTAAGGATCTCCAAAATCGTGATGTCTTTGGCTACTATGTGGACAAGGGATGGATGTGTGTTCAGGTTTTCTTTGTCCGTCAGGGTAAGCTCATTGAGCGCGATGTCAATCTTTTCCCTTATTATAATGATCCGGATGAGGACTTTCTAACCTATGTAGGACAATTCTATCAAGAAAAATCTCACCTAGTTCCCAATGAGGTGCTGATTCCGCAGGATATCGATGAAGAAGCTGTTCAGGCCTTGGTGGATACCAAGATTCTCAAACCCC
>CAJPJN010000189.1:0-3093 GCA_905369855.1 Streptococcus oralis
ACTGATCAATTCATGTAAGCAAATCATACCCTCTTGTTCCCTATCCGATAGCTCCCATAAATGTAGTTAATATTCATTTCTACACTTGTACACAATTCCCTGGACTTCTTTATACAATTCTTCAATCTTATTGGTCCCCTTTCTAGATACAGTCTAACAGATTCAGAATCACTTTTGTCCCATTTCCCCCATTCTGTTCTCTACACTGCCTCAACTGCACAAAAAAGAGAGGGCAAGCCTCTCTCTGGGTTATAATTCTGCAATTTGGTTTAGGTTTACTTCTGCTATTGTGTCATTACCAAACATAGAGATAATCATCTTCACTTTATTGTTATCAATCTCTGTAATCTTACCAGTATAATCTGCAAAAGCACCATCAATGATACGTACAGTTTGACCAACTTCAACATCGATATCAAACTCTTGTACAGTTTGTCCCATAGAAACCAAGATATCACGAATTTCTTGTTCCAATAATGGTGTTGGTTTTGATCTATTTCCGTGAGATCCGACGAATCCTGTAACATTTGGTGTATTTCGAACAACAAACCAAGCTTCATCTGTCATGACCATTTCTACAAGAACATAACCTGGAAAGCGATTTTCTTCTACTTCTTTTCTCTTTCCATTTTTTTCAACTTGCACTGTTTGTGTTGGAATTTCAACGCGTAGAATATTATCCAACATATTGTAGGTTTGTGCACGTTGTAATAGATTTTCTTTTACCTTATTTTCATAACCAGAATAAGTTTGTAAAACAAACCACCCTTTATCAAAACTATCCATGATATTTCCTTTCATAAATAGAAGATTTCTAGTGTAAATAACTCCACTAGCCTTCTAAAAAATGTTAATAAATCGAATCAAACCTGAAACAATCAACTGGTCAAAAATGTAAATAATTACTACAAAGAAAGCTGTGTATTCCATGATAGAACGAAAATCTCTCCAGCTTTCCTTGCGAGTTGGCCATGTTGTGTCTTTAAGAAGTCTAAAAATATCTCCAATAAAACGCATCGCTCTCTCCTATCTCGTTTCTCTGTGTGTAGTGTACTTACCACAATGTTTACAAAATTTATTTACTTCTAGTCGTGTTGGCTTGGGGTTTCCGCTGATCTTGATTGAATAGTTTCTCGAACCACAAACCGCACAAGCTAGGCTTGCTTTTTTTAGTGCCATAACGCCTCCATCTTATCTATTATAACAAGAAAGCTAGGCTTTGACAAGCATCTTAGCGAAATAGATTGACTACCGAATCCCATATTGTTTGAGCCTTTTCCTTAATCTTCGCATCTGAGATAGCCCGGCTAGCCTCATCTACTAGACTTTGCGCACGTCCTCGAATATCAGACAAATTATCATCTGTCTGGCTATTATCATTAGTTTGTACTTGTCTTTTTGTATTGGCTGGTGCAATTCCATTTTGCTTATAAGCATTTTCAACTGTAAAGGTACTTCCTGGCGTATAAGGTAAAATGGTATTGGCAATGTTTCTAAAGACATGAGCTGCACCATTTGAAGTAGATCCTGCTAGATAGTGATTTTCATCAGTCGTCGGGAAACCAAGCCAGTGACTAATCACCACATCCGGAGTATAACCAATTACCCACTGGTCACTTGTGTATTCAGGATTAAAAACTGCTTCAGTTGTTCCAGTTTTCCCTGCCATTACATAATCTGCAGGCGATGAACTAATACCGGTACCGTTGGTGAATGTCCCCAACATCATACTGGTCATCTTATCAGCTACAGACTTATCAATCACCCGTTTTTGTGAATTTTTATGGCTCGCAACAACCTGACCACTAGCATTTTCAATTCTACTAATAAAATGAGCTTCCGGCATTAAACCTTCATTTGCAAAGGCAGCATATGCTTGAGCCATTTGCATAGGATTGGTTTCGACACCACTTCCCAAGGCGACACCAAGAACACGGTCGACCTTTTCCATGTTGAGCCCGAATTTTTCGCCTGCCTCAAAAGCCTTGTCGACGCCCAAATCATTAACAGTGGCAACAGCAGGTAGATTAAGCGATTCTGCCAAGGCTTGATACATAGGAACTTCTCGACTCGTTTTGATTCCTGCATAGTTATCAACCTTATAGCTGTCATACTGCATGGTATGATTATCCAAGAGCTTATTCAAAGCCCAACCTGCCTCAACTGCTGGCGTATAAACAACTAAAGGCTTAATTGTAGAACCAGGGCTACGTTTTGATTGAGTTGCATAGTTGAAATTCCGGAATCCAGTTTTATCATTGCCAGCAACCTGACCGACAACTCCACGAACTCCACCTGTTTTCGGTTCGAGAGCCACACTTCCTGATTGAGCAAATGTTCCATCCTCTGCCCTAGGAAATAGAGCTGTATTTTCATAGACAACCTGCATATTTGCTTGATAGTTTTGGTCCAGCTCTGTATAAATGCGGTAGCCATTATTGACAATCTCTTCCTCTGTTAGATTATACTTGGAAACGGCTTCATTAACCACCGCATCAAAGTAAGAAGGATAGCGGTAATCTGAGATTTTTCCCTCTTACTTATCGTGCAATTGCGAAGTCATATCAACTTCAGCGGCTTCGGTTTCTTGATTTTTATCAATATATCCTGCTGCAACCATATTCTGCAAGACAGTGTCGCGCCGATTGGTAGAATCTACTACAGAACTCAAGGGATTATACAGTTCTGGTCCCTTGAGCATCCCTGCTAGAGTGGCCGCCTGATCAAGCGTTAGTTGTGAAGCCGATACACCGAAATATTTCTTACTTGCATCTTCAACACCCCATACCCCATTCCCAAAGTAGGCGTTATTGAGGTACATAGTAAGGATTTGCTCCTTGCTGTATTTCTTGGTCAACTCTAAGGCAAGGAAAAACTCCTTGGCCTTCCGTTCAACGGTCTGGTCCTGGGAAAGATAGGCATTTTTCGCCAACTGTTGAGTGATAGTGGATCCCCCTCCAGAACGACCCGCTGTAAGGATAGCTAGAAAGAAACGACCGTAGTTAATCCCATCATTTTTATAAAAGGAACGGTCCTCTGTCGCGACAACAGCATTTTGCAAGTCTTTACTGATATCTGCCAGTTCAACATAGG
>CAJPJN010000190.1:0-3092 GCA_905369855.1 Streptococcus oralis
AGCTCTACCAATTCCCCTCCATTGAGTCGCTCTAGTGCCATTTCAACCATTCCTACAGCACCATCTACAATCATCTTACGGGCATCAATAATGGCAGATGCTTGTTGACGTTGAAGCATAACGGCAGCAATTTCTGGAGCGTAAGCTAGGTAAGTGATACGTGCTTCAAGGATTTCCAAACCGGCATCTTCAACGCGACTTTGGATTTCTTCACGAATACGGTTAGCAACAATTTCGCTAGAGCCACGAAGACTACCTTCATCTGCTTGACCGTCACCTGTAGTATCTACATTAGGAGACACATCGTAAGGATAGATGCGGACAATATTACGGAGGGCGCTATCACACTGCAAAGAGAGGTATTCCTTGTAGTTATCTACGTTGAAGACTGCCTTAGCGGTGTCGACTACACGCCAAGTAACGGCAATTCCAATTTCCACAGGATTTCCTAGACAATCATTGATTTTTTGGCGAGAATTGCTCAAGGTCATAACCTTGAGGGAAATCTGTTTCTTGCCAATTTCAATATTTACATCATTGCCATTTGATGATTTCATCCCTGAAAAAGGAGATTTCGTGCTAACGTCACCACTTTGTCCAAGTCGAGTGTGGTTTGCAGGGTTGACTGCTACGCTGAAGGGATTGACAAAGTAAAAACCAGGTTCTTTGATAGTCCCAGTATAATTACCAAAGAGGGTTAAAACCAGCGCTTCTTGAGGTTTGACAACTTTTAAACCAGCATGGGCTAAAGCTGCAAATACAATAGAGAGAAGTCCAATAATAATTCCAAAAATGTTTTCCGAACCAACACCCATTATAAATATAAAGACACCAAGTACGAGTGTCAACTCAATGAGAATCAATGCGAATACACCATTTGGTTTTGAATTGATGAGTTTTTCAGTCATAAGAATGACCTCCTGTTATTTGATATCTAAATGATATCACTTTAATTTATAAAGTCAAGAAATAAATGCAACTTTTTTAAAGAAAATATTACTGTATAGAATTTTCTGAAAATTCAAGAATTTTCTTCTGTTCATTGCTTTTAAAATGTGCTATAATAGTAAAAACTGAAATGGGAGGGATAAGATGACAGAATTAGATAAACGTCACCGCAGTAGCATTTATGATAGTATGGTAAAATCACCAAACCGTGCCATGCTTCGTGCGACTGGTATGACAGATAAGGACTTTGAAACACCGATTGTTGGGGTTATTTCGACTTGGGCGGAAAATACACCATGTAACATTCACTTGCATGATTTTGGGAAATTAGCTAAAGAAGGTGTCAAATCTGCAGGTGCTTGGCCTGTGCAGTTTGGGACTATCACGGTAGCGGACGGGATTGCCATGGGAACGCCTGGTATGCGTTTCTCTTTGACATCTCGTGATATCATTGCGGACTCAATCGAGGCGGCTATGGGTGGTCACAACGTGGATGCCTTCGTCGCTATCGGTGGCTGTGACAAGAACATGCCTGGTTCTATGATTGCCATTGCCAATATGGATATCCCAGCTATTTTCGCCTATGGTGGAACCATTGCACCGGGAAATCTTGATGGCAAAGACATCGACTTGGTTTCTGTTTTTGAGGGTATCGGAAAATGGAACCACGGTGATATGACAGCTGAGGACGTGAAACGTCTTGAATGTAATGCCTGCCCTGGCCCTGGTGGCTGTGGTGGTATGTACACAGCTAATACCATGGCGACTGCTATCGAAGTTCTCGGTATGAGTTTGCCAGGTTCTTCATCTCACCCAGCTGAATCAGCTGATAAGAAAGAAGACATCGAAGCAGCAGGACGTGCTGTTGTTAAGATGTTGGAACTTGGTCTCAAACCGTCAGATATCTTGACTCGTGAAGCCTTTGAAGATGCTATCACTGTAACTATGGCTCTCGGTGGTTCTACAAATGCCACTCTTCACTTGCTTGCCATTGCCCATGCTGCCAATGTTGACTTGTCACTTGAGGACTTCAATACGATCCAAGAACGTGTGCCTCACTTGGCCGACTTGAAACCATCTGGTCAGTATGTCTTCCAAGACCTCTACGAAGTTGGTGGTGTGCCTGCGGTTATGAGATACCTCTTGGCAAATGGTTTCCTTCATGGAGACCGCATTACATGTACTGGTAAGACAGTTGCTGAAAACTTGGCTGACTTTGCAGACCTCACACCAGGTCAAAAAGTCATCATGCCACTTGAAAATCCAAAACGTGCGGACGGTCCGCTTATCATCTTGAACGGGAACCTCGCTCCAGACGGTGCGGTTGCCAAGGTATCAGGTGTTAAAGTTCGTCGTCACGTTGGACCAGCTAAGGTCTTTGACTCAGAAGAAGATGCTATTCAGGCCGTTCTGACAGATGAAATCGTTGATGGCGATGTAGTCGTTGTTCGTTTCGTTGGACCTAAGGGTGGTCCTGGTATGCCTGAGATGCTGTCACTTTCATCAATGATCGTTGGTAAAGGTCAAGGAGACAAGGTTGCCCTCTTGACGGATGGTCGTTTCTCTGGTGGGACTTATGGTCTGGTTGTTGGACATATCGCTCCTGAAGCTCAGGATGGTGGACCGATTGCCTACCTTCGTACAGGCGATATCGTTACGGTTGACCAAGATACCAAAGAAATTTCCATGGCCGTATCCGAAGAAGAACTTGAAAAACGTAAGGCAGAAACAACCTTGCCACCACTCTACAGCCGTGGTGTTCTTGGTAAATATGCCCATATCGTATCATCTGCTTCACGCGGAGCCGTGACAGACTTCTGGAATATGGACAAGTCAGGTAAAAAATAAACTCATACTCTTCGAAAATCTCTTCAAACCACGTCAACGTCGCCTTGCCGTAGGTATGGTTACTGACTTCGTCAGTTCTATCCACAACCTCAAAACAGTGTTTTGAGCTGACTTCGTCAGTTTTATCTGCAACCTCAAAGCTGTACTTTGAGCAACCTGCGGCTAGTTTCCTAGTTTGCTCTTTGATTTTCATTGAGTATAAGAAAAAATCAGTCCCCTAAAGGAGTAGATTATGAAGTTATTGTCTATCGCCATCCCTAGCTATAATGCTGCAGCCTATCTTCATTACTGTGTGG
>CAJPJN010000191.1:0-3040 GCA_905369855.1 Streptococcus oralis
AATTAACCAAACTCAAGATTACAGAAAATGGTTATCATAGCAAGGTGTCTAGTTTTGATGACTACCTCAATAAAGCCAATGAATTACATCAATAACTTCTTATTGAGATTAAAACCAGTCGAAAAGATAGCCCAGATATGATGAAACGCTTTATGGAAAAATATGGAACTGTTCTTAAGCAGAATGGTCATCAAATGCAATCTTTAGACTACCATGTGATTGATCAGGTGCTAGCCTACGATTCTCAAATTCCAGTCTATTTCATCCTACCTTATAATAGTATCTTTCCAAGAACCAAGGCCACAGGTTATACTATGGAGTATTCAACCTTGGATGAAAATTTTGTCAACAAGCTTTGGAATACGGATCAGAAATTGTACGTTTGGACCATCAATAGTTCAGAGTCCTTTGATAAATCTGTTCATTTGGGTGCAGACGGCATGATAACGGATGACTTGGAAATGATTCAAGATCAGGTCACCATTGCCCAAGAAGACCCAGAGTATACGGATTTACTGTTCAAACAGGCCATGGAATTCTTTAATTTTTAGTAAGCAAAAAGAGGAACAGTTGTTCCTCCCATGATAGGCAAGTATTCTCTTGAATGCTTGTTTTTCTTATGCTTAAAATGGCAATTTCCCAGCGAAAGCACCCAGTTTTTTCTTGGTAGTTTCATCGATTTGTTCAAGAGCAGAGTTGATGGCTTGAACGGTCATATCAGAAAGAGTTTCAAGGTCTTCTGGGTCAACGACAGCTGGATTGAAGTCAATGCTGACAACTTTCTTATCTCCAGTTAAGGTCGCTTGAACAAGGTCTTGAGCAGATTTGCCAACAAATTGCATAGCAGCAAGTTCAGCTTGGCTTTGTTCCATTTGTTTTTGAAGTTTTTGTGCTTGGCGCATCATGTTTTGCATGTTCATCATGGTGATTTACAGTTTCCTTTTATCTTATTTTCTTCCCTATTTTATCAATTTTAGGGTTAAAAGTCTATTGTTAGTATAAATCCCCTAACATTAAATTACCGAAGAGATTTTCGAAGAGTATGAGTTTGGAACATGAAAACAGCAGTTGATTTCAAGAAACAAAAAAGAACAGCCAAAGCTGTCTTTTTATCATTATTTGAGACCGTATTTTTTGTTGAAACGATCCACGCGTCCATCTGCTTGAGTGAACTTTTGACGTCCAGTGTAGAATGGGTGTGAGTCTGATGAAATTTCCACACGGATCAATGGGTAAGTTTCGCCTTCGAACTCAACTGTTTCGTTAGAGCGTTTTGTTGAACCGCTAAGGAATTGGTAACCAGTAGTTGTGTCCATGAAGACAACTGGGCGATATTCTGGATGGATATCTTTTTTCATTTTGCAATATTTCCTTTCTGCCATGGTCTCTTTGCGAGCCATAGATTGTTACCATACTAGTCTATCAGATTCTGAAAAGTTTGGCAAGTATTTTATCAGTTTTTAAGCAAGTTTTTTAACTTTTGATAGATGATTTCGTTTTCTTCTAGGCTATAGGAATTAGCACCACTTGCTAGAGGGTGGCCTCCACCATCATGTTCCTTGGCAATTTCATTGATAGGATGGATTTTACTACGTAAGCGAACACGGTAGTGACCATCAGCCTGCTCCACAAAAATTCCCCAGAGGTTGACACTGTCAATGCGTCCAGGTGCACCGACAATGGCTGCAGTTTCAGCATCGGTAACATTGAATTGTTTCAAGACTTCTTGACTCAGGATAATGCGAGCAGCACCATTTTCATCCACTTCTAGATGGTCGTAGATGTAGCCTTGAAGTTTAGCAATTTTGTAGCTCATAGTGTCCATTTTGCGAGTGAGAGCCGCAAAGTCAAAGTTTTGTTCTCTCAGAGACGCAGCTAGGCGGAGGGTCCGTGCAGTCGTAGAAGGGTAGAGGAATCGACCTGTATCACCAACAATTCCTGCAAAGAGCAACTCAGCAGCTCGATCTGACAAGGCCAGTTGGGTTGTTTGGGCAAATAGGGTAATCATCTCGCTAGCACTGCTTGAACTAGTATCCACCCAAGATAGGTCACCATATACATCATCATTTGGTTGGTGGTCAATTGTAATGAGAAAATCACCTTGACGATAGCGCTTATCATCGATACGAGCAGTATTAGCTGTATCACAGACGATGACAAGTGCTCCCTGGTAGGTACTATCTTCAACAAGATCCATCTCAGCCATCCAAGTAAGAGTTGGTTCATCAAAACCAACTGCTTTGATGGTTTTTTCTGGGAAATGATGTTTGAGAAGAGCTTTCAATCCCACCTGACTTCCCAAGGCATCAGGGTCTGGTTTCATATGACGATGAATGATAATCGTATCGTATTCTTTGATTTTTTCTAAAATTTGATGGCAAATTTCCATAAATAACCTCAATTCTTTCTCATTTCATTGTAGCACAAGAATTTTTATTTTTAAAATGAAAAAGATGTGATATAATGGAGAAAGATAAATTGAGGAGGACGATATGGCATTAGCAAAAATTGTATTTGCCAGTATGACCGGTAATACCGAAGAAATTGCAGATATTGTAGCAGACAAATTACGTGACTTGGGCTTGGATGTCGATGTTGATGAATGTACAACTGTTGACGCTTCAGACTTCTTGGAAGCTGACATCACTATCGTTGCGACCTATACTTATGGTGATGGAGAATTGCCAGATGAGATGATGGACTTCTACGAAGACCTAGCAGATCTCAACTTGAATGGTAAAATCTACGGAGTGGTTGGTTCAGGTGACACCTTCTACGATGAATTCTGTAAGGCTGTTGATGACTTTGATCGTGTCTTTGTGTCAACAGGAGCAGAAAAAGGTTCAGAGTGTGTTAAAGTTGATCTTTCTGCTGAGGAAGAAGATATTGAACGCTTGGAACAATTCGCAGAAGAATTGGCTGCTAAAGTAGGATAAGTATAAAACTGCGCTGATGGAATCAATCAGTGCAGTTTTCTTACCGAGAGTTGGGATTTTACTCGCCTATTTGATGGCCTGTCTCTTATACACATTCCAGAGCC
>CAJPJN010000192.1:0-3020 GCA_905369855.1 Streptococcus oralis
GTATAGTACAATAAAGAAGACAATAAAGCAAGGATTTACTTAGGTTTATAGGTCATTTTTAGTTAGATATTGGTAAAGATTTCACTAATAATAGTAACTATATCAAACAAAATCTCCACCTTCAGGTTTGAAAGTGGAGATTGTTTTTATTTTTTCAAAGTCTGTAGTCGTGGAACAATGGCTAAGGTTAGAACTGCGGAAATGACTAATTCAGCAATCGAATTTGTTGAGATAACAGTTGCTAGGAGTTTTTGGATATTACCATCAAAAACATTTCCAAAAAGGTAGAAAATTCCACCAAGTACAAAGACTGTGTTGGTAAGTGAACCAAGGGCACCAGCTAAAATCAGACCAGTTTTATTTTTCATCAGTTTATAGACTAGATAAGGAGTTAAACCAATCAAAATACGTGGGACAATGGCAATGATAGCTGAGTAGATGTTTCCGTTTGGTACAAATGGGGAGAAGAGGTAGCTTGTCGGTAGAATTGTAATCGTGTTAACAGTTAAGCTAAGTAGCCCCATCAAAAATCCAAGTGTAACCCCAACTCGTGGACCGTAAATAATGCTGGCAATAATGACAGGAATATGAACGATGGTCGGTTTGATTGGAAATGGGAAAAGGTTAAAGATAAGCGAGCTCAGAAAGTGTATCACGAGCATGGTTGCAAAAAAGATAGCAATGGGTGCAATATTAGAGCGTTTTTTCATCGAGAGTTTCCTTTATTCTTTCTAAAATAATTGTGAGGTCAGCTAAAGCTCCTCGTCCATGGTCTCCACAAGCTAGTAGGGATTCCTTAGGAGCAATCAGCTGATAGCCGTAGGTTTCTAATGTTTTCAGATTAGCCTGAGTTGCTGGATGGTCATACATTTTTGTATTCATAGCAGGAGCTATTAGTTTAGGAATATGACTTGGCAGGGCTAGAGCTGTACTGGTTACCATGTTGTCCGCAAAGCCGTGGGCTAGTTTTGCAATTGTGTTAGCAGTTACAGGGGCTACGATAAATAAATCTGCTTTTTTTCCAAGCTCGATATGATTGACTTGGTCAGGATAGGGTTCTTTCATGACATCTAAGTGGACAGGATTCTGTGAGAGTACTTGCAGTGTCAAAGGTTGAATAAACTCTGTAGCAGCCTGGGTCATTAAGACAGTGACTTGATGACCTTGTTTTTTTAGAGAACTGACTAAATCTGCCGACTTGTAAGAGGCGATTGAGCCCGTCACAGCCAAGAGAATATGTGCCATAGCTTTACTTTCTAAGAATGATAGGCTTGAATTTTTTCAAGGAGGAGTTCTGCAATTTCTTCTTTAGTTTGGACTGTTTGAAGCTGTTCTTTTTCAACAAAGATTGCACGATGTTGGTTCGCTGAAATTTGAGTCAGGTCATTTGCAATAATCAAGTCAGCTTGGTTCTTGATAAGACTTTTTCTAGCAATGTCAACCAGATGGTCTTCGGAAACATCAACCAGCAGTTTGAAACCAATCAGATGAATAGCAGGATTCCATTCTTTGACTAGAGAGATGATTTTGGGTGTCTTTTTAAGGAACAAAACCTGAATCTCATCAGTTGAAGAAATCTTAGCTTGATGATTTTGCCTGCTTAAAAATTCTTCTAGATTGGAGCTAGCCTGAACTTCCTCAAGCCCTGTCATATAAACAGGAGTGTAGTCAGAAACAGCCATTGAGTGAATCAAGACCTGATAATCCTGAACACGTTCTTGCATTTCCAGTAGAAGGTCCTTGGTATTGTTAATTTCTCGAATAGTTAGGTTGGGATGGGATTCTGGCTTCACAGCTCGTTTTGTCGTAATTAAACAAACTTCATGCCCTGCAGCAAGCAAGGTTTCTGTGATGATTTTCCCCAAGCGACCTGTAGAATGGTTAGTGATAGAGCGGACGCTATCGATAGCTTCACTGGTACCGCCCGATGTAACTAAAATTTTCATAGCACTATTGTACACAAAAATAAACGGTAAGTAAAATGAAAGCGATAAAATTTTGGTAAAAGGAAAGAATATAGTTTCAAACTATAAAGCCATATAAAATTTAAGAAAGGACTCTAAAAATCTTAAAAAAAGGGATATTTACGAACGTTTAGAGAGTTTAAGGATGTTAAAAATCTTGTTTTGTGTTATAATGAATTATCACATTAGAGGTTAGAGGAGTTTTGAATGAAAACAGATATTGAAATCGCACAGAGTATTGAGTTGAAGCCAATCGTTGATGTTGTAGAGAAACTTGGTATTTCTTACGACGATTTGGAGTTGTACGGAAAGTACAAGGCTAAGCTCAGCTTTGATAAAATTCGTGCAGTTGAGAGCAATCCAGTTGGGAAATTGATTTTGGTTACTGCCATCAACCCAACACCTGCAGGTGAAGGAAAATCAACTATTACCATTGGTTTAGCGGATGCCTTGAACAAGATTGGCAAGAAAACCATGATTGCTATTCGCGAACCATCTCTTGGTCCGGTAATGGGGATTAAGGGTGGTGCGGCAGGTGGTGGTTATGCCCAAGTTCTGCCAATGGAAGACATCAACCTTCACTTCACGGGGGATATGCATGCCATTACGACTGCCAACAATGCGCTTTCTGCCTTGATTGACAACCACTTGCACCAAGGGAATGAGCTGGGAATTGACCAACGTCGTATCCTCTGGAAACGTGTTGTGGACTTGAATGACCGTGCTCTTCGCCATGTGACCGTTGGACTTGGTGGTCCTCTAAATGGTATTCCACGTGAGGATGGCTTTGATATTACAGTTGCTTCCGAAATCATGGCAATTCTTTGCTTGGCAACAGACATCGAGGACTTGAAACGCCGTCTGGCTAATATCGTTATCGGTTATCGCTATGACCGTACACCTGTTTCTGTTGGTGATTTGCAGGTTGAAGGTGCCTTGGCTTTGATTTTGAAGGATGCTATTAAGCCGAACCTAGTTCAGACAATTTACGGTACACCTGCCTTTGTACATGGTGGTCCATTTGCCAATATCGCTCATGGATGTAACTCTGTCTTG
>CAJPJN010000193.1:0-3016 GCA_905369855.1 Streptococcus oralis
CTGGGAAGCCCGTCACATCATCAATTGCAATGGTCTCCACCCCGGCATTGTCAAGGACAACTTTGGTCCCACCTGTTGAGATAATGTCCCAACCGAGTTTTTTAAGTTCTTGGGCAAATTCAACAATGCCCGCTTTGTCTGAGACGCTGATTAAGGCACGTTTAGTCATTCTATTCCTCTTTCTTTAAATCCAAGCGCATAGCGACTTCGTTATTTTCTTCTATAAATCCTGTTTCTTGAAAACCCAAACTAGTCAGCAGGTGCTTCATTTTTTCATTTCCAACCACATAATCTGCGATAATATGATTGCAAGTGCTATCCATCTGAGCCTTTTTGATCAGAACTTTCACAGCTTTTCGTCCATAACCTCTTCCTTGGTACTGCTGGCCAATCATTATCCGCCAGATAAAGTATTCCGCTTCATCCTTATCTATTTCCAACAGGAGAAAACCAACTACAAGCTCATTCCAATAAATTGCCATTGGAAACACATCCCCATTCTCTCGGTAGAGCCATGCGTCAGCTAAAGAGCGTACATTTGGAGACACGAAACGTGCTCGTTCATCAGCTTCAGATATTTTCAAATCCAGCACTGCCTGAAAACTGTTCTCATCTACTAATTTCAAATTAATCATTTTTTCTCCAGCAAGGTTGCAAAATCAAAACTTGATTTTGATCTTATTTTCGTGCAACTCCCAAACTATTCAACACCTCAGGATACAACTTATACTCTGCTTCATGAATTCGAGTTTCAAAACTGTCAATGGTATCATCAGCCAGCCGTGGCACACGTACTTGTTTGATGACCTTACCAGTGTCCACACCTGAATCCACCCAATGAATGGTCACGCCGCTCTCAGCAACGCCAGCATTCCAAGCATCCTCAATCCCATGAGCTCCTGGAAATTCTGGCAGGTAGGCTGGATGAATGTTGACAATCCGACCTTCATAAGCCGCCAATAAGGTTGACCCAACAATTTTCATGTAGCCTGCTAGACAAACCAAGGCAATCTGGTGCTCTTCCAAGAGTTCGACAAGGGCTGCTTCGTAGTCTGCCTTGCTCTCAAACTCCTTGAGTTCAAAAGCATAGGACAGAACGCCGAGCTTGTCTGCACGTTCGAGCACATAGGCGTCACGATGGTCTGAAAAGACAAACTCTACTGGAAATTGTTCCGCTATCACCTGAAAATTTGAGCCATTACCAGAGGCAAAAACCGCTATTTTTTTCATTTGATGATGACACTTTCGTTTTCTTTCTTGACGATGCGACCAATTTCATAGACTGGTTCATCCAACAATTCCTTGACACGGCCTACATTTTCAGGGCTAACTGCCAACATGAGTCCCACACCCATATTGAAGATTTCAAACATTTCTTCGTGTTTGATCTGACCGTATTTTTCAAGGGCTTTGAAAATCGGTAAAACTGGAACCTTGTCTTCCTCAATCTCAGCAGCCAAGTCAGCTGCAAACATACGAGGGACATTTTCGATAAAGCCACCACCAGTGATGTGGGCAATGCCGTTGACCAACTCTTCCTTGATGAGTGGCAAAACAGCCTTGACATAGATACGAGTCGGCTCAAGAAGAACTTCCTTGAGTTGCTTGCCTTCCAATTCTGGCAAGACTTCCTCACCTGTGTAATCCGCAAAGACACGACGGACGAGAGAATAACCATTGGAATGAATCCCACTTGAAGCAAGTCCAAGAAGAACATCTCCCTCTGCCACTTTTGAACCGTCAATGATTTGAGATTTTTCAGCCACACCGACCGCAAAACCAGCCAAGTCATAGTCATCTTCGCCGTACATGCCCGGCATTTCAGCCGTTTCCCCACCGATGAGGGCAGCGCCTGCCTGCACACAACCTTCTGCCACACCAGCAACCACTTGTTCTAGCTTAGCTGGTTCATTCTTGCCAGTTGCGACGTAGTCAAGGAAATAGAGGGGCTCCGCACCTGCAGCAATGATATCATTGACACACATGGCCACACAGTCCTGACCGATGGTATCGTGCTTGTCGTACTTGATAGCCAGCATGAGCTTGGTTCCGACACCATCAGTTCCTGAAATCAAGACGGGTTCTTTAACCCCAGTCTTTGAAAGGTCAAACATACCACCAAAGCCACCCAGAGCTCCCATGACACCTGCACGCTCCGTACGAGCCACGTGCTTTTTGATTCGTTCAACAACTTCATAACCCGCTTCAACATCCACACCAGATCGAGCATAAGCATTTTTATTTGCCATTTTATTTTTCCTTTTCTTTAATGGAGAATCTTCAGTAACTCACTTGTAAAAACTGGTCTTTTCTTCTAAACTGCGACGATAGTCTTCTTCGTAGTCATAGAGAGGTGTTGGGTAGTCACCGTCAAAGTAAGCGACACAGAGACCACCATTTGGTGCATCTGTTTCAATCCCAATCGAATCAATCAAACCTTCAACAGAGAGGTAAGTCAGACTGTCCGCACCAATGATTTGGCGAGTTTCTTCGACCGTATGATTAGCTGCAATCAGCTCCTGACGGGTCTGGATATCAATCCCGTAGAAACATGGATAAGCTAGCGCTGGACTGCCAATAGCAACGTGAACCTCAGTCGCACCCGCTTCTTTCAAGAGCTGAACGATCCGACGAGAGGTTGTTCCACGTACAATAGAGTCATCAATCATAACCACACGCTTGCCTTTTACAACGCCTGAAACAGCAGAGAGTTTCATCCGCACCCCTTGCTCCCGCAATTCTTGAGTCGGTTGGATAAAGGTACGTTGGGTGTATTGGTTCTTGATGAGTCCCATTTCATTTGGCAAACCAGATTCTTCCGCAAAGCCCATAGCCGCGCTGAGTGAAGAATTGGGCACACCGACCACAATATCTGCCTCATACTTGAATTCACGCGCCAATTGGGCACCCATACGTTTACGTGCCGTATGGACATTGACACCATGAATGTTAGAATCAGGGCGAGCAAAGTAGATGTACTCCATAGAACAGATTGCTAACTGGGTATCATCTGTAT
>CAJPJN010000194.1:0-2980 GCA_905369855.1 Streptococcus oralis
GATAGCAGGTTGGGGCTTTGCCCACTCAGCAGCTTATGCACATCTGACTCACGATAGTTTCATTTCAGGGGTTGTTGAGATGAAGTTAGGCCGTTCAAATGAATTAATCTTGCTTGAGGCGATTTTGGCAAATATTTTCGTAAATATTGCGATTCTTTCATTTGTTTTGGTCAAAGATGGTGGTGCCAAACTTTGGCTAGTTTTATCAGCAATTTACATGTTTGTATTCTTAACAAACGAGCACATTGCGGCGAACTTTGCTTCTTTCGCGATTGTAAAATTCAGTGTTGCTGCTGATTCAATTGCTAACTTCGGTGTTGGGAATATGCTTCGCCACTGGGGTGTAACCTTCATTGGAAACTTTATCGGAGGAGGTCTTTTGATGGGTCTTCCATATGCCTTCCTCAATAAAAATGAAGATACTTATGTAGATTAAGAAAATGAGCACGATTGATTCGTGCTTTTTTCATTTTTAAAATAAGGTAATAGCTATTTCTTATATCAAAATATAGAAAACTGATATTTGTAAACTATACCTTAAGGTGCTACAATATCCTTAATCAAACTATTTGGAGGTCGTTTTATGACTCGTGATTTTAAATTTGAAACTTTGCAACTACATGCTGGTCAAGTTGTGGATCCAGCTACCAAGTCTCGTGCAGTGCCGATTTATCAAACAACATCCTTTGTTTTTGATGACACGCAGGAAGGTGCCGATTTGTTTGCCTTGAGAAAACCAGGGAACATTTATACTCGTATCACCAACCCTACAACAGCTGCCTTTGAAGAAAGAATTGCTGCCCTTGAAGGTGGTGTTGGAGCTCTTGCAACAGCATCAGGTATGGCCGCAGTGACTTATACGATTTTGGCACTTGCCCATGCAGGTGACCATGTAGTAGCAGCCTCAACTATTTACGGTGGAACCTTCAATCTCTTGAAGGAAACCCTTCCTCGTTATGGTATCACAACAACCTTTGTGGATGTGGATAATTTGGAGGAAGTGGAAGCAGCTATCAATGACAATACCAAGCTTGTCTTGATTGAAACCTTGGGGAATCCCTTGATTAACATTCCTGACTTGGAAAAATTGGCTGAGATTGCTCATAAACATCAGATTCCACTTGTTTCCGATAATACCTTTGCTACACCTTATTTGATTAACGTTTTTTCTCACGGTGTAGATATTGCCATTCACTCTGCGACTAAGTTTATCGGTGGACATGGTACGACAATTGGAGGAGTGATTGTCGATAGTGGTCGTTTTGACTGGGCGGCTTCAGGGAAATTCCCTCAATTTGTTGAGGAAGACCCAAGCTACCACAATTTGAGCTATACTCGTAATGTGGGTGCAGCAGCCTTTATTATCGCTGTCCGTGTTCAATTGCTTCGTGATACAGGGGCGGCCTTGTCGCCATTTAATGCCTTCTTGTTACTCCAAGGACTTGAAACCCTTTCACTTCGGGTGGAACGTCATGTGCAAAATGCTGAGAAAATTGTTGATTTCCTTGTCAACCATCCTAAGGTAGAAAAGGTCAATTATCCAAAACTTGCTGATAGTCCTTACCATGACTTGGCTGAGAAATACTTGCCTAAAGGTGTGGGCTCAATCTTTACCTTCCATGTCAAAGGTGGGGAGGCAGAAGCACGCAAGGTAATTGATCATTTAGAAATCTTCTCTGACCTTGCGAACGTAGCGGATGCCAAGTCTCTTGTTGTCCATCCAGCAACAACCACTCACGGTCAATTGTCAGAAAAAGACCTAGAAGCAGCAGGTGTCACACCAAACCAAATCCGCTTGTCAATCGGTCTTGAAAATGTTGATGATTTGATCGAAGATTTGCGCTTGGCCTTGGAAAAAATTTAAAGTAAAAAAGATAAACGGTGGGTTTCGACTCGCTGTTTTTGATTTTCCCTCAGGCATGATATAATGGTTACAGAAGTCTAGAAAGAGGAAAGTTATGAACGAAATCAAATGTCCCAACTGTGGGGAAGTCTTTACAGTAAATGAAAGTCAGTATGCCGAACTTCTGTCTCAAGTAAGAACAGCAGAGTTTGATAAGGAACTGCATGATCGGATGAAGCAGGAACTGGCTTTGGCTGAGCAAAAGGCCATGAATGAACAACAGACTAAACTGGCTCAGAAGGATCAAGAAATTGCTAAATTACAGAGTCAAATCCAAAACTTTGATACAGAAAAAGAATTGGCCAAGAAAGAGGTTGAACAGACAAGCCATGAGGCTTTATTGGCTAAGGACAAGGAAGTACAGGTCTTAAAAAATCAGTTGGCTACCTTGCGTTTGGAGCATGAAAATCAACTGCAAAAGACTCTTTCTGACTTAGAAAAAGAACGGGATCAGGTCAAAAATCAGCTCCTATTACAAGAAAAAGAAAACGAGCTTTCTCTTGCTTCAGTTAAGCAAAACTATGAAGCACAGCTCAAAGCAGCGAGTGAACAGGTCGAGTTTTATAAGAATTTTAAGGCTCAACAATCTACAAAAGCGATTGGGGAAAGTTTGGAACAGTATGCAGAGAGTGAGTTTAACAAGGTCCGTAGTTTTGCCTTTCCAAATGCTTACTTTGAGAAGGATAACAAGGTCTCTGCGCGTGGGTCTAAGGGGGACTTTATCTTCCGTGAATGTGATGAAAATGGAGTCGAAATCATTTCCATCATGTTTGAGATGAAAAATGAAGCAGATGGAACAGAGAAGAAGCACAAGAATGCAGATTTTTACAAGGAATTGGACAAGGACCGTCGTGAAAAGAACTGTGAATATGCGGTTTTGGTGACTATGCTTGAGGCAGATAACGACTACTTTAACACAGGGATTGTTGACGTCAGCCACGAGTATGAAAAGATGTATGTGGTTCGCCCTCAGTTCTTTATTCAGTTGATTGGGCTCTTACGAAATGCGGCGCTTAATTCTCTAAAATACAAGCAGGAGTTGGCCTTAGTTCGTGAACAAAATATCGATATTACACA
>CAJPJN010000195.1:0-2979 GCA_905369855.1 Streptococcus oralis
TGGCAAGGAACTCTAGCTTGGCTCGAACGTCCAAGAAGAAGTTGGTCTCCGTGGTGCGCATACATCTACAACCAAGTGTGATCCAGAAGTCTTCTTAGCAGTTGATTGCTCCCCAGCAGGTGATGTTTATGGTGGTCAAGGCAAGATTGGAGATGGAACCTTGATTCGTTTCTACGACCCAGGTCACTTGCTTCTCCCAGGTATGAAGGATTTCCTTTTGACAACGGCTGAGGAAGCTGGTATCAAGTACCAATACTACTGTGGTAAAGGCGGAACAGACGCTGGTGCAGCCCATCTGAAAAATGGAGGTGTTCCTTCTACAACTATCGGTGTCTGCGCTCGTTATATCCATTCTCACCAAACTCTCTACGCTATGGATGACTTCCTAGAAGCTCAAGCTTTCTTGCAAGCCTTGGTGAAGAAATTGGATCGTTCAACGGTTGATTTGATTAAAAATTATTAAACCATAAGGGAGGTGGTAGGGATGGTAGAACCAAACCTAGAAAGCCTTGTAAAAGATCTTTACAATCATGCTCGACATGATTTGAGTGAAGATTTAGTTGCTGCTCTCCTAGAGACTGCTAAAAAACTGCCTACTACAAATGAGCAATTGCTGGCAGTTCGTCTCTCAGGCCTGGTCAATCGTGAATTGCTCCTAAATCCCAAACATCCGGCACCTGAGTTGCTCAACTTGGCTCGCTTTATCAAAAGAGAAGAAGCCAAGTACAGGGGAACTGCAGCTTCTGCGCTTATGTACGGGGAGCTCTTTAAAATGCTTTGATTCCATTGTGAATCAAAGCATTTTTCTATATGTTAGAAAAGCAATTCTTGGTTAGGAAAAGAAAAAAGCCATCCCATTTAGGATAGCTTCTTGGATCTTAGATTTGTTCAGCGATGACCTTTTCAGCAAGGTTCATGGCGTGGTCAGATACACGAGTATAGTGGGAAATGATGTCGATAAAGTTGACCCCAGCTTGTGTTGAACACTCGCCCTTGTTGAGGCGTTTGATGTGGGTCTTTCTGAGAACACGTTCCATATTGTTGATTTCTTTATGGCGTTCAATCAGACTTTGAGCTTTTTCAATATCATTGTTTTCCACACTATCAAGGGCATCCTTGATAAAGCCAGTGGTTTTTTGATAGATATCAGCCAATTCCTGCAAAGCAGCTTCAGAGAACTCAACATTTTTACGTTGAAGGTAGTCAGTCAGGTTGAGAAGAGCTTCTGCATGGTCCCCAATCCGTTCCAAATCACGGGATGAATCCAGGATGTTGGTCAGCACTTCGCTTTCTTTCTGGCTAAGGGCTTCACTTGAAAGAGTAATCAGGTAACGAGTCAATTTTTCATCAATGGTATTGATGGCTTCTTCTGTCTTGTGTCCTTTTTCAGCAACCTTTTCATTAAGGTCAATGATGTAGTTGTAAGAAAGGTCAAAGGCTTTAGAAGCATAATTTCCTAAGTGTAGGAGTTCTTTTTTGGCATTTCCGAGAGCGATTGATGGAGCTTGTTTAATCAAATGCTCATCAAGATAAAGTGGCTCGTACTTGACAACTTCATCTTCACCAGGGATGAGCTTAGTTACAAAGTAGGCCAAGGCTCCGATGAATGGAAATTGTACAATGGTGTTACTTACGTTAAAGGCACCGTGAGAGAAGGCGATGGTCATCTCAGGTGAGAGGTGAAGGAGTGCTTGGAAGTACTCAATCATAGACGTAAATGGACCTAATAAGATTAAGCAAAGAATAGTCCCTAAAACGTTAAAGGTAACGTGGGTTGCAGCAACGCGTTTCGCAGAGACATTGGCTCCAGCTGCCGCGATGATAACTGTTAGGGTTGTCCCGATATTATCCCCGAAGAGAACCGGTAGAGAACCTTTAAGGTCCAGGAATCCGCCTGCATAGAGACCTTGCAAAATCCCGATTGTCGCAGAAGAAGCTTGGATGAGGACGGTAATCACTGCACCGGCAAAAACTCCCAACACAGGATTTTGTCCCAAGGTTACCATGTATTCCTTGAATTGTGGTAAATCTTTAAGAGGACTCATACCGGCACTGATGAGGTTGAGGGCGTAGAAGATTCCCCCTACACCAAACAGGATGCGCCCGATATTGTTTGCTGTTCTATTTTTGGTAAAGAAGAGGAACATGGTTCCAAGGAAAATCAGGGGTAAAGCATACTCACCAAGCTTGAAACCGATGATAAAGGAAGTAACGGTGGTTCCGATGTTGGCTCCCATGATAATTCCGATAGCCTGTCTAAGAGTGAGAAGACTAGCGCTGACCAGTCCAACCGTGATAACTGTAACCCCTGTACTTGACTGAATCAGGGCAGTCACGACAATCCCGACTAGAACACCTAAAAAGGGATTGCTGGTGTACTTGTCAATGTAAAAACGAAGGCGATCTCCAGCAGCTTGTTGCAAACCGTCTCCCATGGTCTTGATACTATACAAGAATAGTCCCAGACCACCTAAAAAGTGAAATAAAATTTCCTGCCAATTAATGGACATTTCTTTTTCCTCCGAAAAATAATAACGGAATTTCTCCTATTCTATTTTAAAGGATAAAAGTAAATCTAACAAGTGTTAAGCTAAGATTTTAGAAAGAAAATTCGTTAGGAAAGACCTTGATTATATTAATTTTACCAATTTCTAACCTAGATATAGGTATTTCCTTTTATATATTGACATTTAAAGGAAATATTTTAAAATGAGGGAGGAATTATCTTTATCCCTGTGATTGGGATAAAAATTTTACGAAGAAAGTTAAGCGCTTTCTTTAAAAACAAAAAATAATCTTTTAGGAGGAAAAAATGAAGGATCCATTTTTTGAAAGACGTTGTCGTTACAGTATTCGTAAGTTATCAGTAGGAGCCTGCTCGCTAATGATTGGTGCTGTTTTATTCGCTGGTCCAGCCTTGGCTGAAGAAACTGCAGTTCCTGAAAATAAGGGAGTCAATACAGAGCTTGTTTCAGGAGA
>CAJPJN010000196.1:0-2968 GCA_905369855.1 Streptococcus oralis
CTATGAAACCTTGCTAAATGCCATTGAGCGCTATGAAGCCATGGGACTTGAAAATCCCTTTATCCTCATTGATACCAACCATGATAATTCAGGCAAGCAATATATGGAGCAGATCCGAATTGTTCGCCAGACCTTGCAAAATCGTGATTGGAATGAGAAGATTAAAAAGTCAGTTCGAGGCTTTATGATTGAATCTTACCTAGCAGATGGTCGTCAAAACCAACCAGAGGTCTTTGGTTGCTCTATTACAGATCCTTGCTTGGGTTGGGAAAATACAGAGGCCTTGGTAGAAGAAATTTATGCTACCTTGACAAAATAAGTGAAAAGGATGGAGTTGGGGAATCTCAACTCCTTTTGATGAGAATGATAGTTGGACATGGAATTGACATCGAAGAATTGGCTTCGATAGAAAGCGCAGTTACACGACATGAAGGATTTGCTAAGCGCGTGCTGACCGCTAAGGAAATGGAACGGTTTAACAGTCTTAAAGGGCGCAGGCAAATAGAATATTTGGCTGGTCGCTGGTCGGCTAAGGAGGCCTTTTCCAAGGCTATGGGAACGGGTATTGGCAAGCTCGGTTTTCAGGATTTGGAAGTCTTGAACAATGAACGCGGGGCGCCTTATTTTAGTCAGGCACCATTTTCAGGAAAGATTTGGCTGTCTATCAGCCATACAGATCAGTTTGTGACAGCCAGTGTCATTTTGGAGGAAAATCATGAAAGCTAGTCCACATAGACCAACCAAGGCTCTGATTCATCTAGGAGCTATTCGACAAAATATTCAGCAAATGGGGGCTCATATCCCTCAAGGAACGCTCAAATTTGCAGTAGTCAAGGCTAATGCCTATGGGCATGGAGCTGTTGCTGTTGCGACGGCTATTCAAGATGATGTTGATGGCTTTTGTGTTTCCAATATTGATGAAGCCATTGAACTCAGACAGGCTGGACTCAGCAAACGAATCCTCATTTTAGGAGTTTCTGAAATCGAAGCTGTCGCTCTAGCTAAAGAATACGACATCACCTTGACTGTGGCTGGACTGGAGTGGATTCAAGCACTCTTAGATAAGGAAGCAAACCTAACTGGATTGACAGTTCATCTCAAGATTGACTCAGGAATGGGACGGATTGGTTTTCGAGAGGCTCGTGAGGCTGGTCAGGCTCAAGACTTGATCCAACAACACGGTGCTCGTGTTGAAGGGATTTTTACCCACTTTGCTACTGCAGACGAGGAATCAGATACCTACTTTAATGAACAGTTAGAACGGTTTAAAACTATTTTAGCTAGTATGAAAGGTCTTCCAGAGCTGGTTCATGCTAGCAATTCTGCAACGACTCTTTGGCATGCAGAGACTATTTTCAATGCGGTTCGTATGGGAGATGCCATGTATGGTCTCAATCCAAGTGGAGAGGTTTTGGACTTACCCTATGACTTGAAACCAGCCTTGACCTTGGAATCTGCCTTGGTTCATGTCAAGACAGTTCCAGCTGGAGCTTGCATGGGCTACGGAGCGACATATCAAGCGGATAGCGAGCAAGTCATCGCGACCGTGCCAATCGGCTATGCGGATGGTTGGACACGAGATATGCAGAATTTCTCCGTCTTGGTAGATGGCCAAGCTTGCCCAATCGTTGGCAGGGTTTCGATGGACCAAATCACCATTCGTCTGCCTAAGGTTTACCCACTTGGAACCAAGGTAATCTTGATTGGCTCTGACGGAGGCAAGGAAATCACAGCTACTCAGGTAGCGACCTACCGTGGGACTATTAACTATGAGGTGATTTGTCTTCTCAGCGACCGCATTCCGAGAGAATATTATTAAAAAGAAAGGAGTGGAGCATGAATCTACATCAACCCTTGCATGTCTTACCTGGTGTGGGACCAAAGTCAGCAGAAAAATACGCCAAACTAGGAATTGAAAACTTGCAAGACCTCTTGCTCTACTTTCCTTTCCGTTATGAAGACTTTAAAACCAAGCAAGTGCTGGAACTGGAAGACGGTGAAAAGGCGGTTCTTTCTGGTCAAGTCGTGACTCCTGCCAGTGTCCAGTATTATGGTTTCAAGCGCAATCGCCTGCGTTTTAGCCTCAAGCAGGGAGAAGTCGTTTTTGCGGTGAATTTTTTTAACCAGCCCTATCTGGCTGATAAGATAGAGTTGGGAGCGACCCTTGCTGTATTTGGAAAATGGGACCGTGCCAAGGCTAGTCTGACAGGGATGAAGGTCCTGGCTCAGGTGGAAGATGACCTCCAACCTGTCTATCGCTTGGCTCAAGGAATCAGTCAGGCCAGTCTGGTCAAGGTTATCAAGACAGCCTTTGATCAGGGACTGGATTTCTTGATTGAGGAAAATCTTCCCCAGTCCTTGCTGGACAAATACAAACTCATGTCCCGTTGTCAGGCCGTTCGTGCTATGCATTTCCCCAAGGATTTGGCAGAATACAAGCAGGCCCTTCGCCGTATCAAGTTTGAGGAACTCTTTTATTTCCAAATGCAATTGCAGACCCTCAAGTCTGAAAATAGAGTTCAGGGAAGCGGTTTGGTTCTGAATTGGTCTCAGGAAAAAGTGACGGCTGTTAAAGAAAGTCTGCCTTTTGCCCTGACCCCAGCTCAGGAAAAGAGTTTGCAGGAAATTTTAACTGACATGAAGTCGGATCACCACATGAATCGTCTCCTACAAGGGGATGTGGGGAGCGGAAAAACGGTGGTCGCTGGCTTGGCCATGTTTGCAGCAGTGACAGCTGGCTACCAGGCTGCTCTCATGGTGCCAACAGAAATACTTGCAGAGCAACATTTTGAGAGTTTACAGAACCTTTTTCCAGACTTGAAACTGGCTCTCTTGACAGGTTCCTTGAAGGTTGCAGAAAAGAGAGAAGTCTTGGAGACAATTGCCAAGGGTGAGGCTGATTTGATTATTGGAACTCACGCCCTGATTCAGGATGGGTTGGATTATGATCGTCTAAGCTTGATTATCA
>CAJPJN010000197.1:0-2964 GCA_905369855.1 Streptococcus oralis
GTATCACAGATACTATTCTATTACAGGGTGAAAAGTGAAAAAAATGATTTTCTATTTGAAGACCTTGACCTCCAAGAGTGTATCCAAGATCTTTTGGAAAACTTTGATCCCTTGCTCAAAGAAAAGAAATTTACGATTCAGCTAGAGAACATACAAGGAATCTGCTACACCGATCAACGCAGTTTTGAATTTATCCTCTCTCAAATCCTCGCCAACGCCCTTAAATATAGCTCTGACAAGCCCGAACTCAGTATTTCTATGTCAAAAGATAAGGGGCGCACAAGTCTGATTATTAGGGATAATGGTTGCGGAGTTAAAGCTTGTGACCTCCCTCATATCTTTGAAAAAGGCTTTACAGGTGATTCAGGTGATACAAGGAAAAAATCAACAGGTATGGGGCTCTATCTAGTCAAACAATTAGCAGATGCTTTAAAAATCGAAATCACAGTAAAATCCGAATGGACGCAAGGATTTGAAATCTCTCTTTCTATTTAGTCAATTTTTCGATTAAGAAAATTGCCTAATCATAGAAAGCACATATGTTATATCAAAAAGGAAAGCACTTCTGCTTTCCTTTTTTATTTGCGTTTCTTCTTAGCTTTTTTCATTTTATTCGCCATGCGTTTCATGGACTGTTTCATGGCAAATTCACCGATTTTACCTTTGAGTCCGCCACCAAACATCTGGCTCATATCTGGCATTCCTGCTCCTCCGAGAGCTGACAGGTCAGGCATACCGCCTTGTCCCATCATTCCTTCAAGGGCAGACATATCCATTCCTCCCATATTTGGCATATTTTTAGGAAGGTTGTTTGGATTGATTCCCATTTGCTTCATCATTTTGTTCATATCCCCAGACATGACACCCTGCATGAGTTGTTTAGCCTGGTTAAAGTCTTTAATGAATTTATTGACTTCGACAAATGTATTTCCAGAACCAGCTGCGATACGACGGCGACGGCTCGGATTTAACAAATCTGGATTTTCACGTTCTTCAGGTGTCATTGAAGACACAATAGCACGTTTGCGAGCAATCTGGCGTTCATCCACCTTCATGTTTTGAAGGGCTGGATTGTTAGCCATACCTGGAATCATCTTGAGCAAGTCTTCCATTGGCCCCATGTTTTGCACCTGATCCAACTGATCAATGAAATCATTGAAATCAAAGGTGTTTTCGCGCATCTTCTCAGCCATTTCAAGGGCTTTTTGCTCATCGTATTCTTGAGAAGCTTTCTCAATCAAAGTGAGCATATCCCCCATACCAAGAATACGGCTTGACATACGGTCTGGGTGGAAGGTTTCAATGTCCGTAATCTTTTCACCAGTACCAGTGAACTTGATTGGTTTTCCAGTAATGTGACGAACAGATAGAGCCGCACCACCACGAGTGTCACCATCAATCTTAGTAAGGATAACCCCAGTCACTTCCAACTGAGCATTAAACTCACGCGCAACATTGGCCGCTTCTTGACCAATCATGGCATCAACGACGAGCAGAATTTCATTTGGTTGAGCTAGTGCTTTCACGTCACGAAGCTCATTCATCAAAAGCTCATCAATCTGCAAACGACCTGCCGTATCAATCAAGACATAGTCGTTGTGATTGGCTTGGGCTTGTTCCAAACCTTGACGAACAATCTCAACAGCTGGAACCTCTGTCCCAAGAGCAAAAACAGGCACATCAATCTGTTGTCCCAGTGTCTTCAGCTGATCAATAGCCGCAGGACGATAGATATCCGCCGCAATCATCAAAGGACGAGCATTTTCTTCTTTCTTGAGTTTGTTGGCCAATTTACCAGCAAAGGTTGTTTTACCAGCCCCCTGCAAACCGACCATCATGATAATTGTAGGAATCTTAGGTGACTTGATAATTTCTGCCGTATCAGAACCCAAAACAGCCGTCAATTCCTCATCAACGATTTTAATAATCTGTTGCGCAGGATTAAGTGTATCAATGACTTCATGCCCGACTGCACGCTCACGAACTTTCTTGATAAAGTCCTTTACAACAGGCAAGGCAACGTCGGCCTCAAGCAAGGCCAAGCGAATTTCTTTGGTTGCCTCTTGGACATCAGATTCAGAGATTTTTCCTTTTTTACGTAGATTTTTAAAGACGTTCTGCAAACGTTCTGTTAAACTTTCAAATGCCATTTTTCTTCCTCTTATTCTCTATTATCAATGCTTGTTAAAATTTCTATCTGCTCCTGCAGAAAGTCATCCTTGGGATAGCGCTCCAAAATCTGATCAAAAATCTGACTGCGGACAATGTAGTCCGAGTACATGTGCAATTTCATCTCATAATCTTCCAGAATCTTTTCTGTCCGCTTGATATTATCATAGACAGCCTGACGACTGACACCAAACTCCTCGGCAATCTCAGCAAGGCTGTAATCATCAGCGTAGTAGAGCTCGATATAATTCATTTGCTTATCTGTCAAAAGCGCTGCATAAAATTCAAAGAGCGCATTCATACGATTGGTTTTTTCAATTTCCATAACTTTTATTATACCAAAAATTAGCCTAATCTGCCACATTAGCAGGATAATCCGAGAAGATAGCTAGGTAAATTTGAAAAAGACATGAGACTAACCCCAAGTAATTTCCAATTGATAGCTGGCAAAGGCTTGTCCCTCTTGATTTTGTAGTTGATAATCTAGTTCAATCTTTTGCCCATCAACTTCATAACAGCTCGTTTGGATGATAAACTCCTGCATGCCCATTGGAGTAGGAATATAGGCTAAACTATCACTATCCTTTAAAAAGCGCATAATGGTCTTGGGATTGGAAAATCGGCTCATCACCAACTCTTGACCATGAAATTTAATCACTACTTTTTCCTTTTCCTCATTATAGAAAAGCAGGTAGCTATAATCTCCCTTTTCATGCACTTCCACATCATAAAGCTGATCAATCACTTCCAACTGCTCATCAAACTGAATCGTATTTCGCATCCGAATCTTCACAT
>CAJPJN010000198.1:0-2953 GCA_905369855.1 Streptococcus oralis
CTGGCAAGGTAGCCAGACTCATTTTTAAAAATAGACGTTTGTTCATTTCTTTCTCCTATAACGATAATATCGATTTCAGTATTATTTTACAAAACTTATTTTAACGATTCAAGAAAATCTTTGACTGTCCCAGCAAACTCTTCTGGTTTATCTTCGTTCAAAACATGAGGACCGTCTGGGATAATCTGAAATTGGGATTCTGATATTAGTTTATGAAGACTTCTCATAGAACTAAGATTTGGTTTATCTTTGCTGCCACAAATTAGTAAGGTTGGATAGGGGCAAATCTCTGCTATATCCGTTAAATCAAGTATCTTCAATTCCTCAGAAACTCCGACCATAAGAGCTTTGTTTGCTCCCCGTTTTTCAAAAAAACTTTTTGGAAGTAGTTTAAAAATCATCAACTGGATTTTAAATAAGATATTTCCAGCTAATTTCAGAGGGCAACCTGACAAAACTAAACCTTGAAGATTTGGTAAATCGTAACTGGAAAGTTCTAGTGCCAGGGCAGCACCTAAGGACAATCCAACCAAAATAAAAGGTTCTGTCTCTTGAGCTAGATGCTGATAAACTCGCTCCTTAGCTTGTTGATAGTTGCTAACTCCAGAAGGAAATAACTCGATAGCCTCAGAAGGATAATCTGTCAGTAGATTCCGAACTTCTTTCCAAGACTCTGCTGACTGCCCTAACCCGTGTAAAAATATCAGTTTCATCTAGTTCTCCTCAAGGCTTAACTCATACAAGCCTCTCACTGCATTACAACCGTAAATAGCTTCTGCTTGGGCTAAATCTGCCAATGTCAAGACTTTCTCTTCTATCTGTCCTGTTTCCAGCAAATGCTGACGGTAAATTCCTGGCAAGATTCCAAGTTCGATAGGCGGTGTGTAGAGTTTCCCATCGATTTTCAGAAGCAAATTTCCGATAGAGGTTTCAAGAAGTTCTCCAGACTTATTGTGGTAAATAATCTCTTGCTCCCCTAGGTTCAAATGCGGTCTGTAAGTCGTTTTAAAATAGGTAAAGGCTTGTTGCAAATTAGCTTCCTGAAGACAAAGTTTGGCCTGACAAAAGCTTATACTGAGGGGTGTTAATACTTGGCGATCGACTTCTAACTCTCCAGACTTGCTGAGAGAAATTCGCAAGCGATAATCTTGATTAACATCACAAGCTTGGCACTCCGCCTCTATCTTTTGTCTTAAGTCTTCTGCATCAAAAGGAAAAGCAAAATACCGACTAGCTTTTCTCAGTCTTTCCAAATGTTGATCTTCAAACAGCAAGCACTTCTGTCTGATTTTCCCTGTAGTAATCAGCTGAAAACGAGCTTGTTTACGATAGAGAACAGCTGCCTTTTGATGAACCTCTCGGTATTCAGATTCCCAAGTGCTATCCCATGTAATACCGCCACCTACTCCATAGATGGCTTTTTCTTGATACAGTTGAATTGTTCGGATAGCAACATTAAAAATCCGTCGTCCATTTGGAAGCAAGAGACCAATCGTTCCACAGTAGACTCCACGCGGTTGTGGCTCCAAGTCCTTGATAATCTCCATAGTCGCAATTTTCGGTGCACCCGTTATGGAACCACAAGGAAAGAGAGAGCGGAAGATTTCAACAAGGTCTACATCCTCTCGCAACCGACTCTTGATGGTCGAAGTCATTTGCCAAACGGTTGAGTACTGCTCTACCTGACACAGACGCTCCACATGCTCACTGCCCACTTCAGAAATACGGTTCATATCATTGCGCAAGAGGTCCACAATCATCATATTTTCAGAGCGATTTTTAGGATCCTGCTCCAACCAACTGGCCTGCCCCAAGTCTTCTTGGTCAGTCATGCCACGCTGAGTCGTTCCCTTCATTGGGCGCGTTGTCAACTCGCTGCCATTTTGCTCAAAAAAGAGCTCTGGACTCATGGATATCACTGCCATCTCATCGTGTTCCACATAGGCATTGTATCCTGCCTCCTGCTCTACTACCATACGATTGTAGATAGCAAAAGGATTAGCGCTTAAGTCTTGCTTGAGTTGGACGGTGTAGTTGACCTGATAGGTGTCTCCCTGCCGCAAATGATGATGTATCTGTGCAATAGCCTTTTCATAATCTGCTGCAGACGTTACTTCCTGCCAATTTGAAGGCAAATCAACCTCATCATAAGTCAGAGGAATAGGGGATGTTTCTACGCTATCATGAACAGTAAAGTAAAGCAGGTACTCACCCAGTAGAGGAGCCTTGTGGACTGCTAATTTCTCCTCAAAAGCAGGTGCAGCCTCGTAGCTGATATAACCCACCACATAATAGCCTTGCTCTTGGTAGCTTTCCACTTGTGCCAGCAAATCTGTCACTTCTGCTACATTTCTCGTTTTCAACTCTTTAATCGGCTGGGTAAAGGTGTATCTCTCCCCCAAAGCCCTAAAATCAATCACTGTTTTTCTATGCATATTTCAAGTATAGCATAAAAAGGCAGATAAAGAAAAACTTAATCTACCTTTTTACTCATCTATTTAATACAATTTATTCTTTAAAAAGATTTCCTGAGAATCCGTCTGTATTCTTAAGAAGTGCTTTAAAGACTTTTGATTTAAGCTCTACAGTTTTAGTTGTTCCTCCACCTGCAAGGTCAGCCTCAACCGCCTTATCAAATAAGACTTTTAGCTCAGCATAATTAGTAATTTGTTTACCATCAATTTCAATTGTAGTAAATCCTTTGTCAGCTTTTGCTTTCACTTCTTGATAATAAGCTTTTTTCCATTCTTCAAGAGTACTAAATCTGTTATTAGAAACTTTCTTGATAATAAAGTCATCACCTAACATCTTATTATTTTCTTTATTAGCTGCATCTTGATACTTACTAGAAGCATATCCAACAAATCCATTCTCATATCCGAAGTAACCCCACATACGGAATGTATTGTGTTTAAAGGATGCCGCACCAGGAGCACCTGTACTTGTATTTCCA
>CAJPJN010000199.1:0-2914 GCA_905369855.1 Streptococcus oralis
GGTGGATAATGGGGTTGCGGGTCACGAGGCCATTGAACTGGCCCAGTCTATGGGAGTAGATGTCATTGTGACTGACCACCATTCTATGCCTGAAACCTTACCAGATGCCTATGCTATTGTCCATCCTGAACATCCAGATGCGGACTATCCTTTTAAATATTTGGCTGGTTGTGGAGTTGCTTTCAAGCTGGCTTGTGCCCTGTTAGAAGAAGTGCAAGTGGAATTGCTTGATTTGGTCGCTATCGGAACTATTGCTGATATGGTTAGTTTGACAGATGAGAACCGTATCTTGGTTCAATATGGTCTGGAAATGTTAGGACATACTCAGCGCATTGGTCTACAAGAAATGCTGGATATGGCTGGGATTGCCGCCAACGAAGTAACAGAAGAAACGGTTGGCTTCCAGATTGCCCCTCGTTTGAATGCCTTGGGGCGCTTGGATGATCCCAATCCTGCTATTGATTTGCTGACTGGCTTTGATGATGAGGAAGCGCATGAGATTGCTCTCATGATTCATCAGAAAAACGAAGAGCGCAAGGAGATCGTCCAGTCTATCTATGAAGAAGCTAAGACCATGGTGGACCCTGAGAAGAAGGTCCAGGTTTTGGCCAAGGAAGGCTGGAATCCTGGGGTTCTGGGTATCGTGGCTGGTCGTTTGTTGGAAGGACTAGGGCAGACAGTCATCGTTCTCAATATAGAAGACGGTCGTGCCAAGGGTAGTGCTCGTAGTGTGGAAGCGGTCGATATTTTTGAGGCTCTGGATCCTCATCGAGACCTCTTTATCGCCTTTGGCGGTCATGCTGGCGCAGCAGGAATGACACTGGAAGTGGAGAAACTCTCAGATTTATCTCAGGTTTTGGAAGATTATGTCCGTGAAAAAGGTGCAGATGCTGCTGGCAAGAACAAGTTAAATCTAGATGAAGAGCTAGATTTGGAGGCTTTGAGTCTTGAAACAGTCAAGAACTTTGAGCGCTTGGCACCTTTTGGAATGGACAATCAGAAACCTGTCTTTTATATAAAGGATTTTCATGTCGAAAGTGCCCGTACTATGGGGGCAGGCAATGCCCATCTCAAACTGAAAATTTCCAAAGGTGAGGCGAGTTTTGAAGTGGTAGCATTTGGACAAGGCAGATGGGCGACAGAGTTTTCTCAAACCAAGAATCTAGAGCTGGCAGTCAAATTATCTGTCAACCAATGGAATGGTCAAACTGCCCTGCAGTTGATGATGGTGGATGCGCGTGTGGAGGGTGTTCAACTTTTTAACATCCGCGGGAAGAATGCAGTCTTGCCAGAAGGAGTTCCAGTCTTGGATTTTGCTGGAGAATTGCCGAATCTGGCGACTAGTGAAGCTATTGTCGTGAAAACCATTCCTGAGGATATTACCCTGCTGAAGACCATTTTTCAGGAACAGCATTTCTCTGCTGTTTATTTCAAAAACGACATTGACAAGGCCTACTATCTGACAGGGTATGGGACTAGAGAGCAGTTTGCTAAATTGTACAAGACCATCTACCAGTTTCCAGAGTTTGATATTCGCTACAAGCTGAAAGACTTGGCTGCTTATCTCAATATTCAACAAATCTTGCTGGTCAAGATGATTCAAGTATTTGAAGAACTAGGTT
This sequence comes from Streptococcus oralis, assembly GCA_905369855.1. GTDB lineage: Bacteria > Bacillota > Bacilli > Lactobacillales > Streptococcaceae > Streptococcus > Streptococcus oralis_BN. Next base: position 1,623 of record CAJPJN010000199.1, read on the forward strand.
TTGTGACGATCAAAGATGGCGTTATGACAGTGAATAAAGAGGCACCGAAGCGGGAAATCGGAGAAAGTCAGATTTACCAAAATCTTAAACAAACCGTCAAAGACCAAGAAATGATGGCGCTGGGTACCGTGCAAGAAATTTATGACTTTTTAATGGAAAAAGAATAGCAGATAGGAAAGAGTTGGGCAACCAGCTCTTTTTTGAAAACAAATCTTCATTTTGAAAATCATCAAAAAAATGGTATAATGGTAGGAAAAGATTCGGCTAAAAGTAATAGTGCTTTTAGAATAAAAGGGAAAGTAACCCTATAATCAAGATAAACAAAGCTTTCGGAGGAAAAATGAGTAATATCAGTTTAACAACACTTGGTGGTGTACGTGAAAATGGGAAAAATATGTATATCGCTGAAATCGATGGGTCTATTTTCGTTTTGGATGCAGGTCTGAAATACCCTGAAAATGAACAACTAGGGGTGGATGTAGTTATTCCAAATATGGACTACCTTTTTGAAAATAGCGACCGTATCGCAGGGGTCTTCTTGACCCACGGCCATGCGGATGCCATTGGTGCTCTGCCTTATCTCTTGGCTGAAGCTAAGGTGCCTGTATTTGGGTCTGAGCTGACCATTGAGTTGGCCAAACTCTTTGTCAAAGGAAATGACACAGTTAAGAAATTCAATGATTTCCATGTTATCGATGAGGATACGGAGATTGATTTTGGAGGAACTGTGGTGTCCTTCTTCCGTACGACCCACTCTATCCCAGAAAGTCTGGGTGTTGTCTTGAAGACAGCTGAAGGTAGTATCGTTTATACAGGTGACTTCAAATTTGACCAGACAGCTAGTGAATCCTATGCGACAGACTTTGCTCGTTTAGCAGAAATCGGTCGTGATGGAGTTCTAGCTCTTCTTAGCGATTCAGCCAATGCGGATAGTAATATTCAAGTGGCTAGCGAAAGTGAAGTTGGGGACGAGATCACTCAAACCATTTCGGACTGGGATGGTCGTATCATTGTTGCAGCAGTAGCTAGCAACCTCTCTCGTATCCAGCAGGTGTTTGACGCTGCGGATGCAACAGGCCGTCGTGTGGTCTTGACAGGATTTGATATTGAAAATATTGTCCGCACTGCTATTCGCCTTAAGAAATTGTCTCTAGCTAACGAGAGTCTTTTGATTAAGCCAAAAGATATGTCTCGCTTTGAAGACCATGAGTTGATTATCCTTGAGACAGGTCGTATGGGTGAGCCTATCAACGGTCTTCGCAAGATGTCGATTGGTCGCCACCGTTATGTGG
>CAJPJN010000200.1:0-2908 GCA_905369855.1 Streptococcus oralis
AGTTTATATATATATATGCAAGCTAGTTATTTGCTTAAATCTGAAAACCATAGGGACTCTTCCTTTTCATTCATCCAAGGCGTTGATAAGATTGAAAAACAACACCTTTACTTCCTTCTATTGTACCATAAAAGCCCTATTGGGAAAAGGCTTCCCATGCTTTTATCTCTATTTTAGAGTAAACTTGCTTACTGGCCACTAACAATGGTTGGTAAGGGCTCCTAGCCAAGCAAAATCCCCTGCGAATCTACATTATAGGGGACTTGTGTGTTATTCTTGTACTTCTTTCTGGGCAGCCTTTCCTTGGTCTAGAAGGGCTTGAACGATTTTCTCATCGCGTAGTTTGACAGAATCGTTGATCATTTCTGCGGACTTGACGATGGTTGTTTCTAGTTGGGCACGTTTCTGGCGTCCCAATTCAATAGCTGCAACGATCCCTTGGTTTTGAGCGACCAGACTTTCAGCCAGCTTGGTAACTGATTCGACAGCGACAGTTGGGCTTTGGGCAATTCGTTCCATCTGTGGAATCACTTCCTTGCTGGTTTCAGCCAGCATCTGAAGGGCAGCATTGTTGGCATTGACAATGGCATCTGCCACGACACCTGATTTCATGGATTGTTGCAAAATACCAAGTTGGGCAATAGAAAGCTTCATTGTTGGAATGGTATTGCGACGAAGCATGCCCAATTTTTGGCGCATATCTGAGGAAACCTTCACAAGATTGCGCATCTGAGGTGTTGTTGCCCAGGCCACATAGAGACGGCTGACATACTCAGTGTGCTGTTGTTCGAGGGTATTGACCACTTCAGCCATGCGAGCCAATTCTTGTGATTTAGTCTGGTATTCTACCGTACTTGTATCGAGTTGGTCAACTTGGGCCTTCAGTTCGGCAGCGCGTTTGCCAGCTTCTGTCTGGCTGGCTTCGATAAAGGAAATCACTCCCACTAGATTTTCAATGGATTTGGTATTGTCCTCGATCAACATCTCAGCTGAGACGATATTTCGAGCTAGCACATCTTCTTGCTTGACCACTGCGGCAGCCATGCCATCGAGCTTTTGCTCCACTGTTTTTGAGTCAAAGTAAAATTCTTGTAGAGTATTCTTGCCCTTATTAAACAATCGTTGCAAAAAGTTTGGTTTCTCTTCTAACTCAGCAATTTCAGCGTTCTTGTATTTGACTACAAAGCCTTGCAACTCACGGTTGGTATTTTTGAGTAGATCATCTACTTGGGGAATCTGCAGTTTCTTTTGTTCTGACAAGATACGATTGACTGTATTGTTCACACCTTCGACAGCAGATTGTCCAAAATCCAAAAGAGCATTTTGATTGGTGACAAACTGGTCTACTAACTGAGGCACGTGCGCCTTGATTCCTTCTTGCTGCTCAGGGCTCAACTTTTCAAGGAAGGTCAAGGTCTTATCTGAGCCAGTATTGGTCTCGATGATTTGGGTTGTTTTATCCACCTTAGCTACCGTATTATTGGCAATCTGGTCAATATCAAAATTAAATTCTGTCATGGTTACTCCTTTGTTTCTAACCTATTCTTTACGATCTTTTTCGAGGATGCGCAGACTGATATCAAAATCACGCATATCTGTTTCATTGAGTTCTCTCAAGACTTGGTCCAGCTCAAGGTCAAATTGTTCGATAGCTGCTTTAGCTTGTTGCAAGCGTTCTTCTGCCCGATTATAGTTTTTAGGATTGGCCTTAATCTTTAAATAGCCTTCTAAAATCGTTTGGAATTTCTCCATCTTCAAACTATGAATGGTCGTCAATTCTTCCTTATCCCCCTCCGCAGAGGTAGCAATCTTGTCTAAAATGGCCTGATGGTCAATAGCAATATTGGCCAAGGTCTGGGATAATTCTGGAGCTAATTCCTCTGGCTCCGCATTTTCAAGATCTACCTGACTTTCTCTATCCAAACGTTCTAGCTGAACATCGATAGTTGCCCTTACTGTACGAACCTTTTTATCAATACGATTATAGACATCATCATCGATATAGGACTTGAGACGATCCGCCTCCTGATGAATTTCCCGCAGTTCGATCAATACTTGATTAGCCAAACTCTTATAGGAATCTGAGCCTTTCTCTACCAAGACTCCCTCTAACTGCTGAATATCTTTGTCCGCCTGACGAATCCGAGCTTTTAAAAGCTCAATCCGATCGTCGAGCGAACGATCCTGTAAAAGAGGATAGCGCCAACGTTTATAGAGACGATAACCACCATAGCCTAGCAGGACACAAGCCGCAAGCGGAAGAGCATATTGGACCAAAAGGCCCAGTAAGAACAAGAAGCCCCAAAAATAGAGACAGCCTTTCCAAAAACCATTACCTGATTTCATAAACATTCCTTATTTTCAATTTATAAGTCTATTTTAGCACAAAAGACAAAAATGAGGGCGGAAATTCCCTAGAAAAGAGTTGATTTCTTTGCTGTAGAATGGAGGCTGGTAGCGCGTGGGCTAATTTCAGTGAAGCGGCCTCAAACCACAAACACACTCTGATGAATATCAAAACAAAAGCTTGAAAAATCAGAGGGGGTGTGTTAGAATGAAAGCATAAAGGGAAAATAATGCTTCTAGCATATATAACTAAAAAGCCCCACCGTACCACCGATGGGGTTTTTTGCTACCCTCTAAAAGGGTTAAATGCTACTTGCTACGTCTCTTTATCCATAGCTTGAAAAGCTCAGATAGTAAGTTAACAAGTAACGGAGCTAGAAAAAGGGAAAATAACTCTAGCATATATAACATCTCCCTTCATTAAAGTGAGGGGGCCAAAATATTATATCATACCAGATTTATATCATCAACATCGCGTCATTATTGGCATAGATAGACTCAGATACACCAATAACCTTACTAGCAAATCTCTAAACAAACCCAGAAATCAACATTTTAAGAC
>CAJPJN010000201.1:0-2905 GCA_905369855.1 Streptococcus oralis
TCAGACCCAAGAGCCAAACGCTTGGAGAAAATTGAGACCATCAATCATGAGATTATTAATATGGCTGGTGGAGCAGGTTCGTCTAATGGGACAGGTGGTATGTTGACTAAGATTAAAGCAGCTACGATCGCGACAGAATCAGGAGTTCCTGTTTATATCTGTTCATCCTTGAAGTCAGATGCCATGATTGAGGCAGCGGAGAAGACCAAGGATGGTTCCTACTTTGTTGCTCAAGAAAAGGGACTTCGTACCCAGAAACAATGGCTGGCTTTTTATGCTCAGAGCCAAGGTTCTATTTGGGTTGATAAAGGGGCTGCTGAAGCTCTCTCTCAACATGGAAAGAGTCTTCTCTTATCTGGTATTGTTGACGCAGAAGGAGCCTTTTCTTACGGTGATATCGTGACAGTATTTGACAAGGAAAGTGGAAAATCACTTGGAAAAGGACGCGTGCAATTTGGAGCATCTGCTTTGGAGGATATGTTGCGTTCTCAAAAAGCCAAGGGTGTCTTGATTCACCGTGATGACTGGATTTCCATTACTCCTGAAATCCAACTACTCTTTACAGAATTTTAGAGGTAAACTATGGTAAGTACACAAGAACAATTTGAACAGGTACAGTCTGTTAAAAAATCGATCAACACTGCTAGTGAAGCAGTGAAAAACCAAGCCTTGTTAGCCATGGCTGATCATTTATTAGCAGCTACTGAGGAAATTTTAGCAGCCAATGCCATTGATATGGAAGCTGCTAAGGGTAAAATCTCAGATGTGATGCTGGATCGTCTTTATTTGGATGCAGGGCGTATAGAAGCAATGGCAATTGGGATTCGTGAAGTGGTTGCTTTACCAGATCCAATCGGTGAAGTTTTAGAAACCAATCAGCTTGAAAATGGTTTGGTTATCACAAAGAAACGGGTGGCTATGGGGGTTATCGGTATTATCTATGAAAGTCGTCCAAATGTGACGTCTGATGCGGCTGCTTTGGCTCTTAAGAGTGGAAATGCGGTTGTTCTTCGTAGTGGTAAGGATGCCTATCAAACAGCTCATGCTATTGTCACAGCCTTAAAGAAGGGCTTGGAGACAACGACTATTCACCCAGATGTGATTCAACTAGTGGAAGATACTAGCCGTGAAAGTAGCTACGCCATGATGAAGGCAAAGGGCTATCTAGACCTTCTTATTCCTCGTGGAGGAGCTGGCTTGATTAATGCGGTGGTCGAAAATGCGATTGTACCTGTTATCGAGACAGGAACTGGTATTGTCCATGTTTATGTGGATAAGGATGCAGACGAAGACAAGGCTCTGTCTATCATCAACAATGCTAAAACTAGTCGTCCTTCTGTCTGCAATGCTATGGAGGTTCTACTTGTTCATGAAGACAAGGCAGCAAGCTTCCTTCCTCGTTTGGAGCAAGTTTTAGTTGCAGATCGAAAAGAAGCTGGACTGGAACCAATTCAATTCCGCTTGGATAGTAAAGCAAGTCAGTTTGTTTCAGGTCACGCAGCTGAAGCACAAGACTTTGACACCGAGTTTTTAGACTATGTATTAGCTGTTAAGGTTGTGAGCAGTTTAGAAGAAGCGGTTGCCCATATTGAAACCCACAGTACCCATCATTCGGATGCCATTGTGACGGAAAATGCTGAAGCTGCAGCTTACTTTACAGATCAAGTGGATTCAGCAGCGGTTTATGTCAATGCTTCGACTCGTTTCACTGATGGTGGGCAATTTGGTCTTGGATGTGAAATGGGGATTTCTACTCAGAAACTGCATGCGCGTGGTCCAATGGGCTTGAAAGAGTTGACTAGCTACAAGTATGTGGTTACTGGTGACGGACAGATAAGGGAGTAAGAGATGAAGATTGGATTTATCGGTTTGGGGAATATGGGTGCTAGTTTGGCCAAGGCTGTTTTGCAGGCCAAGACGGGTGCTCAGATTCTCCTTGCCAATCGTAGTCAAGCCAAGGTGGATGCTTTCATTGCAGACTTTGGTGGTCAGACTTCTAGCAATGAAGAAATATTCGCAGAAGCTGATGTGATTTTTCTAGGAGTAAAACCTGCTCAGTTTTCAGACTTGCTTTCTCAATATCAGACCATCCTTGAAAAAAGAGAAAGTCTTCTGTTGATTTCTATGGCAGCTGGATTGACTTTGAAAAAACTCGCTAGTCTTCTTCCGAGTCAGCACCGAATTATTCGCATGATGCCTAATACCCCAGCTTCTATCGGTCAAGGAGTGATTAGTTATGCCTTGTCTCCTAATTGCAGGGCTGAGGACAGTGACCTCTTTTGTCAGCTTTTAGCCAAGGCTGGTCTCTTGGTTGAACTAGGAGAAGGCTTAATCGACGCAGCGACAGGTCTTGCAGGTTGTGGACCAGCCTTTGTCTATCTTTTTATCGAGGCCTTGGCAGATGCAGGTGTTCAGACTGGATTGCCACGAGAAACAGCATTGAAAATGGCAGCTCAAACTGTGGTAGGAGCTGGACAATTGGTCCTTGAAAGTCAGCAACATCCTGGAGTCTTGAAAGACCAAGTTTGCAGCCCAGGAGGTTCGACTATCGCTGGTGTAGCAAGTCTGGAAGAACATGCCTTTAGAGGCACAGTCATGGACGCAGTTCATCAAGCCTACAAACGAACACAAGAATTAGGTAAATAAGAGGTTGGATGACTCCCAGCCTCTTTTATGCTCTTTTGAAATCAGAAGACGCAAAAAGATTGTCACAAAAATCTATTTTTTTGATAGAATAGAAGGTAGAAAAAAAGAAATGAGTTAGACATGTCAAAAGGATTTTTAGTCTCTCTTGAGGGACCAGAGGGAGCAGGAAAGACCAGTGTTTTAGAGGCTCTGCTCCCAATTTTAGAGGAAAAAGGAGTAGAGGTACTGACGACCCGTGAGCCAGGTGGAGTCTTGATTG
>CAJPJN010000202.1:0-2866 GCA_905369855.1 Streptococcus oralis
CTTAGCTTCTGGTCGTATTTTTGGTGAGGCTGCTTCTTTGATCTATACTGCAGGACAATCCGCTCCAGCTCTTGACTGGTCTAACTGGAATATTCTCAGTGTGACTAGCCCAATCTCTATCTTCCGTCAAGCAGAAACCTTGGCTGTCCACATTTGGAAAGTCAATAGTGAAGGAACTATTCCAGATGGAACTATCGTATCAGCAGGTTCTGCCGCCGTGCTCCTCATCTTTATCCTCATCTTTAACTTTGGAGCCCGCAAACTCGGAAGCTACCTACATAAGAAATTAACCGCTGCCTAAAGGAGAAGCCATGTCAAAATATAATTGGGATGAAAAGCATATCATCACCTTTCCTGAAGAGAAAGTGGCCCTCTCTACTAAGGATTTACATGTTTACTACGGTAAAAATGAATCTATTAAGGGCATCGATATGCAATTTGAAAAGAATAAAATTACTGCCTTAATTGGCCCTTCTGGTTCAGGGAAATCAACCTACCTCCGCAGTCTCAACCGTATGAATGATACCATTGATATTGCCAAGGTAACAGGTCAAATTCTCTATCAAGGGATTGATGTCAACCGCCCAGAAATCAATGTTTATGAGATGCGTAAGCATATTGGAATGGTCTTCCAACGACCAAATCCCTTTGCCAAGTCTATCTACCGTAACATCACTTTTGCCCATGAACGTGCAGGAGTTAAGAACAAACAAGTCTTGGATGAAATTGTAGAAACCTCTCTTCGTCAGGCTGCCCTTTGGGACCAGGTCAAAGACGATTTGCACAAGTCAGCCTTGACCCTATCAGGTGGTCAGCAGCAACGTCTCTGTATCGCTCGTGCTATCTCTGTTAAACCAGATATCCTTTTGATGGATGAACCGGCATCAGCCTTGGATCCGATTGCGACAGCCCAGCTGGAAGAAACCATGTTGGAATTGAAGAAGGACTTTACCATCATCATCGTGACCCACAGTATGCAGCAGGCTGCGCGTGCTAGTGACTACACAGGATTTTTCTACTTGGGTGACTTGATCGAGTACGATAAGACCTCTAATATTTTCCAAAATGCCAAACTACAGTCAACCAATGACTACGTAACAGGACACTTTGGATAGAAAGGAAACAGTATGACAGAAGCGATTTTACAGGTGTCAGACCTGTCTGTTTACTACAATCAAAAGAAGGCCTTGAATAGTGTTTCCCTATCTTTCCAACCTAAGGAAATTACAGCCTTGATTGGTCCATCTGGATCAGGGAAGTCAACCCTTCTTAAGGCTATCAACCGAATGGGGGATCTCAATCCAGAGGTGACCACAACTGGTTCGGTAGTTTATAACGGCCACAACATTTATAGCCCACGTACAGATACAGTTGAATTGCGGAAAGAAATCGGTATGGTTTTCCAACAACCAAACCCTTTCCCTATGTCTATCTATGAAAATGTTGTTTACGGACTACGTATCAATGGAGTCAAGGATAAACAAATCCTCGATGAAGCAGTAGAAAAGGCTTTGCAACGAGCTTCTATTTGGGATGAGGTCAAGGATCGCCTGCATGACTCAGCTATCGGGCTTTCAGGTGGCCAACAACAACGTGTCTGTGTTGCCCGTGTCTTGGCAACCAGTCCTAAAATCATCCTTTTGGATGAACCGACTTCAGCCTTGGACCCTATCTCGGCTGGTAAGATTGAGGAAACCTTGTATGGTCTAAAAGATAGATATACCATGCTCTTGGTTACGCGTTCCATGCAACAAGCCTCTCGTATTTCTGACAAGACAGGATTTTTCCTAGATGGAGATTTAATCGAGTTTAACGATACCAAGAAGATGTTCCTCAACCCACAACACAAGGAAACAGAAGATTATATTTCAGGAAAATTTGGATAAGGAGATAAATGATGTTACGTTCTCAATTTGAAGAAGATTTAGAGAAATTGCACAACCAGTTCTATGCTATGGGACAAGAAGTGCTATCCCAAATCAATCGTACAGTGCGTGCCTTTGTTACGCATGACCGTGATTTGGCCAAGGAAGTCATCGAAGACGATGCAGAAGTAAACGAATACGAAGTGAAATTGGAGAAGAAATCATTTGAAATGATTGCCCTTCAACAACCCGTTTCTCAAGACTTGCGTACAGTTCTAACAGTCTTAAAAGCCGTATCTGACTTGGAGCGTATGGGTGACCATGCTGTTTCCATTGCAAGAGCAGCCATTCGCATGAAGGGAGAGCAACGTATCCCAGCTGTTGAAGAAGAAATCAAGAGAATGGGTCGCGATGTCAAGAACTTCGTAGAAGCAGCCCTTGAACTTTATCTGAATGGTTCAGTAGACCAGGCCTATGAAGTAGCAGCCATGGATGAAAAAATCAACCATTACTTTGATAGCATTCGTGACTTGGCTACAGAAGAAATCAAGAAAAATCCAGATGCCATTGTTACAGGTCGAGATTATTTCCAAGTGATTGCTTTCTTGGAACGTATCGGAGACTATGCCAAGAATATCTGTGAATGGGTTGTTTACTTTGAAACAGGTAAGATTGTCGAACTATAAAATAGATTTATTCTGTATAAAAAGGAGCTTGAAATCAACCGACAGCTCCTTTTTTGAATTAAAAAAATATTTTTAAGATAAAAATTCAAAAAAACACTTGACAAGCAACTTGGATAGCGTTATAATTATACAAAATTAACAGAAGGATTGTTTATTTATGAAATCAAAAAAATGGATATTTGTTTTATGTAGTTTTCTTGCAAGTTTCTTCTTAGTAGCTTGCCAGTCAGGTTCGAATGGTTCTCAGTCAGCTGTTGAAGCCATTAAGCACAAGGGGAAATTAGTTGTGGCGACCAGTCCTGACTATGCACCTTT
>CAJPJN010000203.1:0-2860 GCA_905369855.1 Streptococcus oralis
CTTTTGGTATTGGCGGACTTCTAATTACGCCTAATATTTCTCTTGCCAATAACTTCAAGATGGATGAAATTTCTGATATTGTCTTCCGTGGCAATGATACCAGTTTGACACCAGCTGTGGGACCAGAATTAGCTAGAAAATTGACCGAGATTGCTGGTCTTCAGCAAGGGGAGTATCAGGTGGCAGATGCGACTGCAGCCTTCCAAGAAGTACAACAACTTTTTGGATTTATGACGACGGTTATTAGTGCCATCGCAGGAATTTCTCTCTTTGTTGGAGGGACTGGTGTTATGAACATCATGCTGGTTTCGGTGACAGAGCGTACTCGTGAGATTGGTCTCCGTAAGGCTTTAGGTGCGACACGTGCTAATATTTTAATCCAATTTTTGATTGAATCCATGATTTTGACCTTGCTTGGCGGAGTTATTGGTTTAACCATTGCGACAGGCTTAACCGCTATAGCTGGTATACTATTACAAGGATTGATAGCGGGTATAGAAGTGGGAGTATCAATCCCAGTTGCCCTATTTAGTCTTGCAGTTTCGGCTAGCGTTGGTATGATTTTCGGAGTCTTGCCAGCCAACAAGGCATCGAAACTTGATCCAATTGAAGCCCTTCGATATGAATAAGATTAACAAGATGGACACTCGTCTATCTTGTTTTTGTATGGATTTTCCTATCGAAAATCAATAAAAATGTGATATAATGAAGTGTTAGAAAAACAGGTTTCATTTGCCTGGAAAGGAAAAATTATGTCTGAAAAGAATTTTTATATTACAACGCCGATTTACTATCCATCTGGAAAACTTCATATCGGATCTGCCTACACAACCATCGCATGTGATGTCCTAGCACGTTACAAACGCCTGATGGGCTACGATGTCTTTTATTTGACAGGTCTTGATGAGCATGGTCAGAAAATCCAGCAGAAAGCTGAAGAAGCTGGCATCACACCTCAAGCTTATGTTGATGGAATGGCAGTTGGAGTTAAAGAACTCTGGCAATTACTAGATATCTCATACGATAAATTTATCCGTACAACGGATGATTATCATGAAAAAGTAGTGGCTCAAGTATTTGAGCGCTTACTTGCTCAAGATGACATCTACTTGGGTGAATACTCTGGTTGGTATTCAGTTTCAGATGAGGAATTCTTTACAGAAAGCCAACTTGCAGAAGTATTCCGTGATGAAGCCGGAAATGTAACGGGAGGTATCGCTCCATCAGGACACGAGGTTGAATGGGTATCTGAAGAATCATACTTCCTTCGTCTCAGCAAATACCAAGACCGTCTAGTAGAATTTTTCAAAGCTCATCCTGAATTTATCACTCCAGATGGTCGTCTGAATGAAATGCTTCGCAACTTTATCGAGCCAGGTTTAGAGGATTTGGCAGTTTCTCGTACAACCTTTACATGGGGTGTTCCAGTACCATCTAATCCAAAACACGTTGTCTATGTTTGGATTGATGCCCTTCTTAACTATGCGACAGCTCTTGGCTACGGTCAAGATGAACATGGTAACTTTGACAAGTTCTGGAATGGAACTGTCTTCCACATGGTTGGAAAAGACATCCTTCGATTCCACTCAATCTACTGGCCAATCCTTCTTATGATGTTGGATATCAAATTGCCAGATCGTTTGATTGCCCACGGTTGGTTTGTCATGAAAGACGGCAAGATGTCTAAGTCTAAAGGGAATGTCGTTTACCCTGAAATGTTGGTAGAGCGTTATGGACTAGATCCACTTCGTTACTACCTCATGCGTAGCCTTCCAGTTGGTTCAGACGGAACCTTCACTCCTGAAGACTATGTAGGCCGTATCAACTATGAATTGGCCAATGACCTTGGGAACCTCCTCAACCGTACGGTTTCTATGATTAACAAGTACTTTGATGGGCAAATCCCAGCATACGTAGAGGGAGTGACAGAATTTGACAGCGCTCTTGCCCAAGTAGCGACTGAATCAATTGCTGAATACCATACACACATGGAAGCAGTTGACTACCCACGTGCACTTGAAGCGGTCTGGACGCTTATCTCTCGTACTAATAAATACATTGACGAGACAGCTCCATGGGTCTTGGCTAAGGATGAAGCGCATCGTGATCAATTGGCAAGTGTTATGAGCCACTTGGCAGCTAGCCTTCGTGTTGTAGCTCACTTGATTGAGCCATTTATGATGGAAACCAGTCGTGCAGTCTTGACTCAACTTGGTCTAGCAGAAGTTTCTAGCCTTGAAAACTTGAGCTTGGCTGACTTCCCAGAAAATGTGACTGTAGTTGCCAAAGGAACACCAATCTTCCCACGTCTGGATATGGAAGAAGAAATCGCCTATATCAAGGAACAAATGGAAGGCAACAAACCAGCAGTCGAAAAAGAGTGGAACCCAGACGAAGTTGAACTCAAACTAAACAAGGAAGAAATCAAGTTTGAAGACTTTGACAAGGTCGAAATCCGTGTCGCAGAAGTCAAAGAAGTGTCTAAAGTAGAAGGTTCAGATAAGTTGCTTCAATTCCGCTTGGATGCTGGTGATGGTCAAGATCGTCAAATCCTCTCAGGAATTGCCAAATACTATCCAAACGAACAAGAATTGGTCGGCAAGAAAGTTCAAATCGTTGCTAACCTCAAGCCACGTAAAATGATGAAGAAATATGTCAGCCAAGGTATGATTTTATCAGCTGAACATGATGGAAAATTAACCCTTCTCACAGTTGATCCAGCTGTACCAAACGGAAGTGTGATTGGGTAAAAATAGACAGGACTAGTTCATGCTAGTTCTGTTTTTTTATTTATACTCAATGAAAATCAAAGAGCAAACTAGGAAACTAGCTACAGGTTGCTCAAAGCACTGCTTTGAGG
>CAJPJN010000204.1:0-2852 GCA_905369855.1 Streptococcus oralis
CTCTTTCCTTCTTTTTTTACACCTAAAGGAGCCTTTTTAGGTTTCTCTACTGACTTTTCAATCGGTTTGACTGGTGTTTCCTCAGTAATAGGGGCCCATTCCAGATAATTTTTATCACGGTATTCTCCCTTGATATTGCTGATAAAGTCAGATTCATCGTACAAGTTCATGACTGGCATCTCAGTCAGTATGACCTCATCATCTGACACCAATGGAAATCGTTCTTCTCTCATTTTCTATTTCCTTTCAACACTTCATTATAGCGTATTGTCTTGATTTTTCAAGTGCTGGCTTCAGAAATTCCCAAAATTTCTCTAATTTCTGCTAGGGTCAGACTGCCACGTGACTCTGTGCCGTCCAATACTTGTGACACCAGATGTTTCTTTTGTTCTTGGAGTTCCTGAATTTTTTCTTCAATGGTTCCCCTGGTCACTAAGCGATAAACCTCAACCGTTTCTTCCTTACCCATCCGATGGGCACGGCCAATGGCTTGCGCTTCCACCGCTGGATTCCACCAAAGGTCAACCAAGATAACGGTATCAGCACCTGTCAGGTTCAGTCCGACACCACCAGCTTTAAGGGAAATCAGAAAGGCATCTCTTTCCCCTTGATTAAAGGCCTTGGTCATGTCTTGTCTTTCCTTGGCTGGGGTTGAACCTGTGATTTTAAAGGAAGTCAAGCCTAAGTTTGGCAGTTCTTGTTCAATTGTCTCCAACATTCCCTTGAACTGCGAGAAAATCAAGACACGATGTCCGCCGTCTGCCACCTGTACCAGCAGGTCACGAAGACTATCCAGTTTGCCACTGGCTCCCTGATAATCTTCCATAAAGAGGGCAGGGGTGTCACAGATTTGACGCAAGCGCATCAGACCAGACAAGATTTCCACTCGACTACGCTGAAATTCCTGATCTGAAACTTGAGCTAGACGGTCACGCATCTGTTGCAACTGGGCTAGGTAGATAGCCTTTTGCTGGTCTTCCAGTTCATTCTTATAAACCACTTCAATCAAGTCTGGCAATTCAGTCAGAACTTCTTCTTTCTTGCGTCGCATAACGAAAGGCTTGATAAACTGAGCCACACGTTCAGCTGGCAATTTCATAAATTCTTTCTTGCTTGGCAAAAGTCCTGGCATGACGATTTGGAAAATAGACCACAGCTCACCTAGATGGTTTTCAATAGGAGTTCCTGACAAGGCAAAAACTGACGGCACCACAAATTGTCTCAAGGTCTGGGCAATCTTGGTTTGGGAATTTTTCATGACCTGAGCTTCATCTAAGAAAAGGAAGTCAAAGGACATCCCCTTATAAAGCTCACTGTCCTGACGGAAGGTAGCATAGCTAGTCACATAGATTTGATGGCTTTCAGCAAGAATCTCTTCACGACTAGCTTTCAAGCCATGAACAACAGCCACATCTAACTGTGGAGCAAATTTCTGAAATTCATCCGCCCAGTTGTAAATCAAACCTGACGGAGCTAAAATCAAAACCCGACTTTCTTTTGTCACTTGACTGGTCAAAAAAGCAATGGTCTGCAGGGTTTTACCAAGTCCCATATCATCAGCCAAAATCCCACCAAAACCATAATGATGGAGCATTTGCAACCAACGAATTCCCTTTTCCTGATAATCTCGTAAATCAGCCTGAACCTGAGTTGCTTGCAAAGGAAAGTCCTCTGGATGCGTCAAATCCTGAGCGAGATTCTGGAATTCTTGTGAAAAAGAAACACGGTCACGCCCTTCAAAAAGATGAGCTAAACTGTAGGCCAAGGATTTTCGAGTCTGCAAGGAGCCATCTTTTAATTCAAATTGTCCTAGTTCCTGTAGATTTTGGCGAATTTTCTTGGTTTCTTCATCGAAAAAGTAGACTTGATTAGACGCATCAATGTAAAAATCTTGATTGGCAACCAAGGCCTGCATGGCTTGGTCAATTTCCTCTTGGGCAATATCTTGAAAATCAAACTGGATTTCCAAGAGACCTCCCTTGGAAGCAATCTGCACTTGAGGGCTTGCTAGGCTATAAATTTCTTCTAGCTTGTCTGATAGATCAACATTCCCGAGTTTTTCAAAGACTGGAATGATTTCGTGGAAAAAATGATAGACAGACTCCGCTTTTAAGGCCTGACGCCAAGATTGAAAATCTGCTTCAAAGCCCGCAGCCAAACAGACTTGGAAGATTCTTTCTTCTAAATCAGCATCACTCGAAAATGGTAATTCTTCTAACTCTTGTCGGCTAGATACCTGGCTATCTCCATAATCAAACTGAATTTCTAAATGAATCCGATTGTCCTCTTCCCTGTCAAAGTAAAAAGAGGGCGCAAAGGATTTGATTTGTAAGCGTTCTGGAGCTGAAACTGTCCCCATCTGGCTAAAAAGAGTTAAACAAGAAGCCAATTTATCGCGGTCACTACTATCAAATTGCAAGTATTTCTTTCCATGCTGATCCAAAGGCAGCGCTTTGATTTCCTTGAGAAGACGCATCTGCTGGTCTGTTAGAAAATAAACCTGTCCTTTATGGAAAAGTACGGCTCCCTGATAAAAGACATTGACTCTAGGACTCTCACTGATTTCCATTTCAAAATAATCCGAGTATTCTTTTACTATAAAGGCAAATAGATTAGCACCCGCATGCAAATCCTGAAAAATCAGGGTTTGGTAGCTATCTACTTGATGGTCAAATTGAAAATGCGGCAAGGTCATCAGTAAATTCACACCCTGCTCAAAAAAGGTCAGAGGGAAAAAGAGGTGCCGACCTTGATTTTGGAAAAAGAGGTCTGGAGTCAATCCTTCCTCCATTAATCCGCGTAAGAAAGTACGAAGCCCTTGACTGGCCACATCAAAGTCTTCCCAAGACAGA
>CAJPJN010000205.1:0-2836 GCA_905369855.1 Streptococcus oralis
TGCTAACTCATGACAGAAAAAGATGTTTAGCCTATAGTGCTGGCATTAAAAAATCCTCACACATCACGCAAGGAAATCGCTAAATAAAACAGGCTTTGACCATGTCGGGATTAATTGCAGCACATTCCAAGGATCCAGCTTTTTCTTCTTTTTACAATCGAATTTCCCAAAGAGGAAGCAAGATGAAGGCGATTAATGCTTGTGCTCATAAGATTCTCAGAATCATTTACAAACTACTCTCCACCAAGCAGACTTATCAAAAAGAAAAGGCGCTAGGACTGAGGAAACAGTTCTAACGCAAAAACTAAAAAAATTTCAATTACAGTATAGCACAGGAAGTGATTTTTTGAGC
Organism: Streptococcus oralis; assembly: GCA_905369855.1. GTDB lineage: Bacteria > Bacillota > Bacilli > Lactobacillales > Streptococcaceae > Streptococcus > Streptococcus oralis_BN. The sequence continues at coordinate 353 of CAJPJN010000205.1, forward strand.
TTTTTTACTGTCTTTTTTCTTTACACATTTCGATAAAGTACTGGTGTAAGTGAGCATCATCTGTCAATTCTGGATGAAAAGAAGTTACCAACATATTTTTTTCTTGGGCTGCAACGATTTGATTATCAACTCTTGCTAGAATTTCTACATCCTCTCCAACACTACTAATAATCGGACCACGGATAAAGGTCATTGGAATCTGACCAACTCCTTTACATTCTGCTTCCGTGTAGAAACTTCCTAGTTGGCGCCCATAGGCATTGCGCTCGACCACCATATCCATAGTTCCTAGATGACTCTCTTCCTGAGAAGTAATTTCCTTAGCCAGCAAAATTAAGCCTGCACAGGTTCCAAAGGCTGGTAAACCAGATAGAATGGCTTCTCGGATAGGAAGCAACATATCCTGGTCTCGTAAGAGCTTGCCCATGGTTGTAGACTCACCTCCAGGTAATATCAAACCCGACAAGTCACTCTGATGTTGCTGAAAATCCTCTAAATTTCTGATTTCAACACTCTCGACACCTAATCGATCTAGCACTTTTGCATGTTCTGCAAAGGCACCTTGCAAGGCCAATATTCCGATTTTCATCTATTTTCCTCGCTCAGCCATGAGGATTTGGATCTCATTTTCATTGATACCAACCATGGCTTCTCCTAAATCTTCAGAGATTTGAGCCAAAATTTGAGGATTTCGGAAATTGGTTACCGCTTTGACAATGGCACTCGCTCGTTTAACAGGATCTCCTGACTTGAAAATACCTGAACCGACAAAGACACCCTCTGCCCCTAATTGCATCATCAACGCAGCATCTGCTGGCGTTGCAACGCCTCCAGCCGCAAAGTTTACAACTGGCAATTTTCCATGCTCATGGACGTATTGAACCAATTCTACAGGGACTTGCAAGTCCTTAGCAGCAACATAAAGTTCGTCCTCACGTAGGTTTTGAATTCGGCGAATTTCCTGATTCATCATACGCATATGACGAACAGCTTGGACGATATCCCCTGTCCCAGGTTCTCCTTTTGTACGAATCATAGAAGCACCTTCAGCGATACGACGCAAGGCTTCACCCAAGTCCTTAGCTCCACAGACAAAAGGAACTTGGAATTCTTTCTTGTCCACATGGAAACGATCGTCAGCTGGAGATAAAACTTCACTCTCATCGATATAGTCAATCTCAATAGCCTCTAAAATCTGAGCTTCAACAAAATGCCCGATTCTGACCTTGGCCATTACTGGAATGCTAACCGCTTCTTGGATTTCCTTAATCATCTTTGGATCACTCATACGGGAAACCCCACCAGCTGCACGAATATCAGCCGGAATCCGCTCCAAGGCCATTACAGCTGTCGCACCAGCAGCTTCTGCAATACGGGCCTGTTCAGGATTCTGAACGTCCATGATAACCCCACCTTTAAGCATCTGTGCCAAGTTTTTATTTAGTTCATAACGATTTTCAGTCATTTCTTTATCCTCATCATTTGTATTGGTAGCTACCATTTCATTTTAAGTTAGATTAAAATGAAGTACAAGATAAAAAAAACGTAATTGTATGGGTACAGAATAGTTAAAAAACTATCTGACCTTAACTTAAGGCCAGATAGCTCATCAAATTTTATTTTTCAGCTGTAAGTGCAGCCATTGTGATGTAGTTGTATGGTTTGTTGAAGTGTGGCAAGAAGAATAGGTCTGTCAATGCCAATTTATCAATTGTCACATGCTCTTGGATAGCAAGTGAGAACATGTGGATTCCCATGCTGATTGCAGAATCGTGTGAAACCATTTGTGCACCAAGAATTTCACGGCTATCTTTGTCAAAGACAATCTTGATGGCAACTTCATGGTTGTCATGCTTCATAAATTCTGGTTTTTGAAGATCGTTAAAGCCTGTTTCAGTTGCGTTGTAACCAGCAGCTTTAGCTTTTTCAAGAGTCAAACCAGTTGAAACCATGTGAAGGCCGTAGATTGAGATACCATTTGAACCTTGAACACCAATTCCTTCCAATTCATGTCCACATGCGTTATATGCACCAACGATACCAGTACGAACAGCGTTTGAAGCAAGAGCGATGTAGCTAGTGTCTTTACGAGCGTTGTCATAAACAGTCGCACAGTCACCTACTGCGTAAACGCCTGGGATAGATGTTTCTTGTTTCTTGTCTACAAGGAAGGCACCGTTACGGAAGAGTTCAATCTTACCATCAGCAAGGGCTGTATTTGGACGGAAACCAACTGCAAGAACAACCATATCCACGTCGAAAGTTTCTTTATCAGTAATCAAGCGTTCAACTTTACCGTCACCTTCGATTGCTTTAACAGTTTGACCAAGCGCCAAGCGGATGTTGTGGTCTTCCAAGTTCTTCGCCATCATTTGTGTGAAGTCTTTGTCATAGTAACCGTTCAAAACAGTATCAACAATATCAACAAGGACAACTTCTTTTCCAAGACGTTCAAAGGCTTCAGCAAGTTCAACACCGATGTAA
>CAJPJN010000206.1:0-2794 GCA_905369855.1 Streptococcus oralis
TTCATTTTCTTTGTAGTTCTCTAAAAAATTCTCGATATCTGGTGCAAACTTCTCGATGGCAAAAGCTGTCGAAACCTTCAAGGCTTGGTAGACACAGTCGTGTTCTTGCTCTATTCCGTATTGGGCTAAGGTTTCTACAAAGGCTTCTGTAGAAGTCTCATAATTATCCAATAGGGTACCACCTAAATCCCATATATAATCGTGATATTTCATACCCTTCATTATAGCATTTTTTTATGAAAAAAGCGATGATTTCCCTGAGTTTTCCACATAAAAAACGAGAGTTTGACTCCCGTTTTATTGATTTTTACCAAAGACATCTCGATAGAGCATTCCTGTTCGTAAACTCTCTGCGTCTCCTCCTAATTGCTCCACCAACTCGTAGGCAAAGGCAAGGGCTGTTGAAGGGCCTCGACTGGTTGTCAATTGACCATCTACCACTACTGTTTCCTTGACGTAGTGACCATCAAGGATTTTCTCTTGAACGCCGTCATAACAAGTGTACTGCTTGTTTTTCAATAGCCCTGCTTGATTGAGGGCAATTGGCGCCGCACAAATGGCCGCCAGTTTCTTCCCTTCTTGCTCGAAGCTTTGCAATTCTTGAATCAGGGCCTGATTATCGCGCAAATGTGCAGAACCAGGCATCCCGCCAGGAAGAACAATCATGTCATAGTCTGATAAATCACCATCAAAAACACGATCTGCACTTACTTGGATTGCATGCGAACCTGTTACTTGCTCCTCAAATCCTACCATATCACAAGTGATATTTGCTCGACGCAAGACATCTACAACTGTCAAAGCTTCAATTTCTTCAAAGCCCTGAGCTAACATAACTGCTACTTTAACCATGATTTTCTCCTTATTTGATTCGTTTTAATACAACCTTTTTCCGTTTGAAAGGGACTTTTCCACTCTTTTCTTCAGCTAGATTGGTTTGATAACTCATCGATAAAAGCAAGCCAACACCAATCAGATTACTAATAATCGCCGACCCACCTTGAGAAATGAAAGGCAATGGAATCCCAGTCAAGGGAAGCAAGCCAGTCACAGCACCGATATTCTCAAAGATGTGGAAGAGCAACATCATAATCAAACCTGTGGAAATATAGGTGTAGAACTGGTTATTTGATTTAAGAGTAATCTTCAACATACGGTAAATCAGCATGAGATAAAGGGCGATAACAAGGACAGAGCCAATAAATCCAAAATCTTCTGCAATGACCGTGAAAATCATATCTGACTCTCGAACTGGAATAAGCAGATTAGAAGCATTAAAACCTTGACCAAATAAGCCACCGCTCCCAATAGCAATTTGTCCTTGAGCCTGCTGGTAAGTGGTTGTTTGAGCAAAGTCAAAAGGATTGAGCCAAGCCAAAATACGATTGATTTGGTAGGTCGGCATTCCCAGTTGATGAAGAAAAGCACGACCGTCCTTACTGATAAAAATGGCTAGAAAACCAGCAATTCCTGTTACAGCAGTCACAAATACTGGGATAATAATTTTCCAAGAAACTCCTGATAGCAAGACGATTCCTGAGAAAATGGCTACAAAAACCAAAGCCGTCCCTAAGTCACTTTGAAGTGCTAAAAGAACTAGGACTGGAATGGTAAAGAGAATCATCCAAAAAATTAACAAAAAGTCCAGCGGAACCGTGCGTCTCCATTCCTTATGTTTCTTTGTAAATTGAACAATCACACGAGCCAACATGAGAATATAGGATATCTTCATAAATTCTGACGGTTGGAATAGGGTAATTCCATTTATTGATACCCAGTTTTTGGCACCCGTTGATGCAACTAGGCTTGGATTATAAAAGACGATAGGCAAGACCATGAGTCCCAAGCCTAAAATATACAGAAAGGGGGTCACTTTCCAAAGAAATTCTGTATTAAAGAGCATGACCACAAAACCAATCACAAGCCCCAAGGCGATCCAGGCGACCTGCTGCCCTAAAATGGGCAGAATATTGTTTGGATAATCATGACTAACAGCTATATAGATAGCCACCACGCCAATAACCAGTAGAAAAAATACTGGCAATAGCAAACTATAATCGACTCTAGAGTCGAGAGAACGTTTCATATATTCACCTTTTCTCTTTCTTAGATTTTTCATTTTTGTGGTTTTGGAGGAAATCAATGACAGCAGAGGTAATCTGGTTTCTATTCACCTCTCTGATAGTTCTTTCCTTCGCTAAAGCTTGTCTAATCTGTTTACCATATCGTTTATGAACAATTCGACTATCCAATATCACAGCAATGGAAGCTTGTTCCTCTTTTCTAATTGTTCTACCCAAAGCCTGTTTGAGACGAATAATGGCCATTGGCAGCTGATAATCATAGAAAGGATTCTTCCCTTCCTGACGCAATTCATGATTTAATTTTCGTGTTAAAGGTTCTTGGGGATTTTGGAAAGGCAATCGAGGAATTACTTGAATAACGCAAGGATGGGTAGAAAAATCAACCCCCTCCCAGAAACTTCCTGTTCCAAGTAATATTTGTCGCTCTCCTTTTTCAAAACGTTTCTTCAGCTGACTGGGTTCCCCATTTTTATATTGGGACAAATGAGGATGGTCTAGTAAATCTGACACTGCTAACAGTAATTCTTTAGACGTAAATAAAACAAGCAAAGGCTCTTGAAACGCCTGTAAGGAATGGATAACTGATGTAACCTCTTCTGCATACTCTAAAGGAGAATGTTCAGTTACTAACGGAAAATCATTTACTAATAAAATTTCTAGTTGCTTCTGTTGTAAAGATTCAACTGTAATAAGTGGAGCTTCAGTAAATC
>CAJPJN010000207.1:0-2762 GCA_905369855.1 Streptococcus oralis
CATTGATTCTCACTTCGAAGAAATGACAGACCTAGAGCAAGAAATCGCTCGCTATTTCTTGCAAGCTGAAACTATTGCAGATGATTTATCTTCTCAACAAGTCACCCAGAAATTACATATCTCCCAAGCTGCACTGACCCGTTTTTCTAAAAAGTGTGGTTTTACAGGTTATCGAGAATTTATTTTCCAATACCAACATCAATCAAAAAAACAGGACACTCATTCTCACAAACATAGTCCCTTAACCAAGCGAGTCCTCAGAAGCTATAGTAACATGAGGGAACAAACGCAGGATTTGATTGACGAAGCACAACTAGAACGAATTGCCCAGCTAATCGAAGATGCTGAGCGTGTCTACTTCTTCGGAACAGGGAGTTCTGGCCTTGTAGCCCGTGAAATGAAATTGCGCTTCATGCGTCTAGGTGTAGTCTGCGAAGCTTTGACAGACCAAGACGGCTTTGCTTGGACAACCAGTATTATGGATGAGAATTGTCTCGTACTCGGTTTCTCACTTTCTGGCTCAACTCCTTCTATTTTAGATAGTCTATTAGACGCTAAGGAGATGGGGGCAAAGACTGTACTTTTTACAAGTGTTCCCAATAAAGATAGTCAGGCCTATACAGAGACTGTTCTTGTAGCCACACACAGCCAACCTTCCTACATCCAACGAATATCCGCTCAACTTCCTATGCTCTTCTTTATCGATTTGATTTATGCCTACTTTTTGGAAATCAATCGTGAAAGCAAGGAAAAAATCTTTAATAGCTACTGGGAAAATAAAAAACTCAACGGCTATCGTAGACAAAAACGCGTCAGAAAATCCTAGTTTGGCTGAGCCAAACTAGGATTGTTTTGTTTTAAAATGATAATAAGCTCCCAACATGCCTGCGGTATTTTGGTGCTTGGCGAATTCTAATCTTGTTTTTTCAGCCAGACTTGGTACCAAGGCATCTTTTAAGGCTGTGCGGATCTTGGGTTTGAGGATAGCCTCTTGTCCCATAATACCACCACCGAGAATGACCACTTCTGGATTGGCAACGTAGCAAATATTTGCCAAACCTTTCCCAAGGTAATCTACCATGCGGTCAATGCCTTCCATGCAGAGTTTATTACCTTCTGTAGCTTCCTTGAAAATGCGTCGACCATTCCACTGATCAACTGGATCTCCATGAGCTGCTGCTACATACTCCACCAAGGCTGTCGTAGAGGCTAAGTCTTGGAAAGCTCCATCCTGCATATGCATATAACCAACTTCACAGGCTGAATTGCTAAATCCATGGAAAACTTTCCCATCCATAATCAAGCAACCACCGATACCTGTTCCAATGGTCAAGCAAAGGGTCACACTCGCTCCCTTGCCTGAACCAGATACCGCTTCAGCAAGACCTGCACAGTTGACATCATTTTCAATTTCACAAGGAATAGTAAAGCTAGTCTCAATTTCCTTCTTGAACTGGGTTCCTGCATAATTAGGAATTTGAGGGCCTGCATAGAAAATCTCACCCTTGTCAGGATCCACCATTCCTGCAGAAGAAATGGCAACACCTGCTACTGGGCCTTTTTCTAAATAGCTGGCTACGATATCTTTGGTCTTTTGTAAGATATGTGGGCCGCCCTTATGCGCCTCGGTTGGCATTTCATGCGATTCAACAAGTTGGCCTTCTTGGTCGATCAAACCATATTTGATATTGGTTCCACCGATATCAATTGCAACGTAGTGTGTCATAAATACCTCCTTATGGATTAGAGGAAGCGCTCCTTGGTTTCGCGAATCAAGGCTGCAGCTGCTTCTACAACTGGACGATCTTCTTCAGTCACTGGTGTCAATGGTGAACGAACAGAACCAATGTTCAAGCCTTCATTGATTTTCAAGACTTCTTTGATGACACCGTACATATTTCCATGTGCAGAAGTGAGTTTGCCAATGATTGCGTTGATAGCATACTGCAATTCACGCGCTGTTTCCAAGTCCTTGTCCGCAATCAACTGATTGAGTTTCAAGAAGAGTTCTGGCATGGCACCATATGTACCACCAATACCAGCTTTAGCACCCATAAGACGACCACCTAAGAACTGCTCATCTGGACCGTTGAAGACGATGTGGTCTTCCCCACCAAGGCTCACAAAGGTTTGGATATCTTGAACTGGCATAGAAGAGTTCTTAACACCGATAACACGTGGATTTTTCAACATTTCTGTGTAAAGGCTTGGAGTCAAAGCAACCCCTGCCAATTGAGGAATGTTGTAAATCACGTAATCTGTATTTGGAGCTGCAGAACTGATATCGTTCCAGTACTTAGCAACTGAGTATTCTGGCAAGCGGAAATAAATCGGCGGAATCGTTGCAATGGCATCTACTCCTAAGCTTTCAGCATGACGAGCAAGTTCCATACTGTCTTTGGTATTGTTGCAAGCAACGTGAGCAATAATGGTCAATTTACCTTTGGCAACTGCCATCACTTCTTCCAAAATCAATTTACGGTCTTCAACACTTTGGTAGATACATTCACCAGAAGAACCATTGACATAGAGACCTTGAACACCTTTATCAATGAAGTATTGAACCAAGGCACGAGTACGTTCTGGGCTTACTTCTCCTTGATCATCATAACATGCGTAGAAGGCTGGAATGACACCTTCGTATTTTTTTAAATCTGACATAGATTTTCTCCTAAGATTTCTTTTTTTCTGCTAGAAGCAGGATTTATTCTTTACGTGTTTAGTATACACCTTGTGAAAAACGCTTTCAATATTTTGTGTAC
>CAJPJN010000208.1:0-2761 GCA_905369855.1 Streptococcus oralis
GTCGATATACAAGGGGCAAAAACGACAGCAGATAAGATTTTTGGAGTATTAGAAATTGGAGATGTAAAACAGATAGATAAAAAAGATGCGCAAGAATTGAATGCTCTTCACATTAAAAATTTAAGTAAATCCTATGGTGACAGACGACTTTTTACTCATCTAAATTTGGATGTTCAAGCAGGTCAGAAAGTTTTAATCAAAGGACCGAGTGGTTGTGGTAAGTCAACCTTGTTTCGACTCATTACTGGAGAAGAAATAGCAGATCAGGGATAAATTATCGGCGTGACAACTGTTAATGAATGTACATCAAGTTTTGTATCCAGTATAGGAATTATTAGCCAACATCCATTTCTCTTTAACGATACAGTGCGTTATAATTTGACCTTAGGACAAGAATTTTCTGATGAAGAGGTGATTGCTGTTTTGAAACAAGTCAAACTAGATTTTGAATTGACGGGTGGGATGGATTTTATTATCAAAAATAACGGGGAGAATATTTCTGGGGGACAAAGAGTAAGGATTGAATTGGCCCGCTTTCTTCTTCGTAGAAAAAATCTGTTATTGGCTGATGAAGTGACCGCAACCCTAGATAAAGAAAATGCCTTCATGGTACATGAACTACTATTTTCTCTTCCTGTTATGATGTTAGAAATTGCCCATCATATTGATGATGAAAGTAGATATCAACAAGTTGTAGATTTAGGAAAATATTAATTCTGGCTTAAAAGTCAGTTTTATCAGAAAATAAAGTAAATATTTCAGCAATAAAACACCCAGTATCAAGATTTTTCAATATATAGTAATATGCATTATTCTGATTATATATACTTTTTTATAACTTTAATCTTCTTTCTTATCACAAGACTGTGATAGTTTACATTTTTATAATAAAAATCTTAAAGTCTTGCTTATTTTTGTATTAAATTATAAAATAGAAAGTATAAAAGAATAAAAGAGGTTTTGAAAATGTCTGAAAAACAAATGAAAGTGTTGGGCTGGGCAGCGACATTTATGTCTGTTATGATGTATGTGTCATATTTCCCACAAATCATGAATAATCTTGCCGGTCAAAAAGGCAACTTCATTCAACCCCTAGTCGCAGCTATCAACTGTAGTCTCTGGGTTTACTATGGTCTTTTCAAGAAGGAAAGAGATATTCCACTTGCAGCTGCTAATGCACCAGGTATCGTTTTTGGTTTAGTAACGGCTATCACAGCTTTGATTTAAAAAGAAGACTGATTTCAGTCTTTTTTTCGTATATAAAAGCAAGCTCAGCCCCATCATTACCCAGATAGTTTCAAACTTTTTATCTCCTTTTTAGTATAATAGAAGTAATAAATCAAGTGAGGTAAAGTGATGACAGAAAGACTACAATTTCCAGAGGGTTTCCTCTGGGGTGGTGCTACGGCAGCTAATCAATGTGAAGGTGCTTATAATTTAGATGGTCGTGGATTGGCCAACGTGGATGTGGTACCCATTGGATCAGACCGTGAAGCCATTATCACAGGTCAGAAAAAGATGTTTTCGTTTGAGGAGGGCTATTTTTACCCAGCCAAGCAAGCTATTGATATGTACCATCATTACAAGGAAGATATTGCCCTTTTTGCGGAAATGGGCTTTAAGACTTATCGTCTATCCATTGCTTGGACTCGGATTTTTCCTAAGGGCGACGAAACAGTGCCAAATGAAGCTGGTCTAGCCTTTTATGAGGATTTATTTAAGGAGTGCCACAAGTATGGTATCCAACCTCTGGTGACTATCACTCATTTCGACTGTCCTATGCACTTGATTACAGAGTACGGTGGTTGGCGCAATCGTCGGATGTTAGACTTCTATGAAAAACTTTGTCGCACACTCTTTACCCGCTATAAGGGTTTGGTCAAATATTGGCTTACCTTCAACGAAATTAACATGATTCTCCATGCACCCTTTATGGGAGCTGGGCTCTGTTTTGAAGAAGGAGAAAATCAAGAACAGGTTAAATACCAAGCTGCCCACCATGAATTGGTGGCCTCGGCCATGGCGACTAAGCTTGCCCACGAAATTGACCCAGAAAACAAGGTGGGATGTATGTTGGCTGCAGGGCAATACTATCCTAACACAGCCCATCCGAGAGACTACTGGGCAGCCATGGAGGAAGACCGCAAGAGTTACTTCTTCATTGATGTTCAAGCGCGTGGGGAATACCCAAACTACGCCAAGAAGCAGTGGGAGCGTGAGCGAATCGAGATTCAAATGACTGCAGAAGATTTAGAGTTGTTGAAGGACAATACTGTTGACTTTGTTTCCTTCTCTTACTATGCAAGTCGAGTGGCCTCAGGGGATCCAGAAGTGAGGGATCTGACTGCTGGGAATGTCTTTGCCTCTCTCAAAAATCCTTATCTTGAATCCTCAGAATGGGGATGGCAGATTGACCCACTTGGTCTTCGTATCACCCTCAATGCCATCTGGGATCGTTACCAAAAGCCAATGTTTATCGTAGAAAATGGACTCGGTGCTATGGACACGCCAGATGAGAATGGTTATGTAGCAGATGACTATCGGATTGCTTACTTAGAATCTCATATCAAGGCTATGCGAGATGCCATTTACCAAGATGGAGTTGACTTGCTTGGTTATACGACTTGGGGTTGTATCGATCTGGTTTCAGCTGGAACAGGCGAAATGAACAAGCGCTATGGCTTTATCTATGTGGATAGAGATAATGCTGGTCATGGAAGCCTCAAACGGAGCAAGAAGAAGTCCTTCTACTGGTACAAGG
>CAJPJN010000209.1:0-2737 GCA_905369855.1 Streptococcus oralis
GGGTTTATGATGCATCCTATCAAGCCTGGTACTATTTGAAATCAGATGGTTCTTATGCTCGCAATGCATGGCAAGGCTCATACTATCTTAAATCAAATGGTAAAATGGCTCAGAGTGAATGGGTTTATGATACATCCTATCAAGCCTGGTACTATTTGAAATCAGATGGTTCGTATGCTCGTAATGCATGGCAAGGTTCATACTATCTTAAATCAAATGGTAAAATGGCTCAGAATGAATGGGTTTATGATACATCCTATCAAGCTTGGTATTATTTGAAATCAGATGGTTCTTATGCAAAAAATGCATGGCAAGGCTCTTACTACCTTAAATCAAACGGTAAAATGGCACAAGGTGAATGGATTTATGACTCTTCTTACCAAACCTGGTATTACTTGAAATCAGATGGTTCATACGCTCGCAATACATGGCAAGGCAATTACTATTTGAAATCAGATGGCAAAATGGCTAAAAATGAGAGAGTTGATGGAGGTCGTTACTATGTCGATGCTTCAGGTCTCTGGAAACCATAAGTCAGGATAAAATTCAGAAAGTTAATGCAAACCTTTGCATAAACGATTAGTTTTTGTTATACTATATCTGTAAGCATTTTCAATTACTAAACAATGAAAAAGGAGAATATGATGAGTCAAAAGATTATTGGGATTGACCTTGGTGGAACTTCTATCAAATTTGCAATCTTGACAACAGCAGGAGAAATCCAAGAAAAATGGTCTATCAAGACCAACATTTTGGATGAGGGAAGTCATATCGTAGATGATATGATTGAGTCTATTCAACATCGTTTGGACTTGCTTGGATTGGTAGCAGTGGACTTCCAAGGTATTGGAATGGGATCACCAGGTGTGGTTGACCGTGAAAAAGGGACTGTTATCGGTGCCTACAACCTCAACTGGAAAACCCTTCAACCAATTAAAGAAAAGATTGAAAAAGCCTTGGGCATTTCTTTCTTCATCGATAATGATGCCAACGTAGCAGCTCTTGGTGAACGTTGGATGGGTGCTGGAGATAACCAACCAGATGTTGTCTTTATGACACTCGGTACTGGTGTTGGTGGCGGTATCGTCGCTGAAGGCAAATTGCTCCACGGTGTTGCTGGTGCTGCTGGTGAGCTTGGTCACATCACTGTTGACTTTGACCAACCAATCGCATGTACTTGCGGTAAGAAAGGTTGCCTTGAGACAGTTGCTTCAGCAACAGGGATTGTCAACTTGACTCGTCGTTATGCGGATGAATACGAAGGCGATGCAGCCTTGAAACGTTTGATTGATAACGGAGAAGAAGTAACTGCTAAGACTGTCTTTGATTTGGCGAAAGAAGGAGACGATCTTGCCTTGATCGTTTACCGTAACTTCTCACGTTACTTGGGAATCGCTTGTGCTAACATCGGTTCAATCCTCAACCCATCAACAATCGTTATCGGTGGTGGTGTGTCAGCTGCAGGAGAATTCCTTCTACAAGGTGTTCAAAAAGTCTACGATGAAAATACCTTCCCACAAGTACGCACATCAACAAAATTGGCTCTTGCAACTCTAGGAAATGATGCTGGAGTTATCGGAGCAGCATCACTTGTATTGCAATAAAATAAAAAAGGAGAAAATTGCTTTCCAGAAGCGAGTGATTTTCCTCCTTTCTTTTTTTATGCTATACTAGTTAGGACAATAAATGAGGTGAGAGTAAATGACAAAAGCAGATACGATTTTTAAAGAAAATATTGAACGAATCCTCAAAGACGGTGTCTTTTCTGAGCAGGCTCGTCCCAAGTACAAGGATGGGACCGTTGCCAATTCCAAGTATGTAACGGGTACCTTTGCAGAGTATGACTTGGCAAAAGGAGAATTCCCCATTACAACCTTGCGTCCTATCGCTATCAAATCCGACATCAAGGAAGTGCTCTGGATCTACCAAGACCAGTCTAATAGCTTAGAAGTGCTAAATAGCAAGTACAATGTTCACTACTGGAATGACTGGGAAGTGGAAAATACAGGAACCATCGGTGAGCGCTATGGTGCTATTGTTAAGAAACACGATATTATCAATAAGCTTCTCAAACAGTTGGAAGCCAACCCTTGGAATCGCCGCAATATCATTTCGCTCTGGGATTACCAAGCTTTTGAGGAGACAGAGGGCCTCCTTCCATGTGCCTTTCAGACTATGTTTGATGTACGTCGTGTTGATGGAGAAATCTATCTGGATGCGACTTTGACCCAGCGCTCGAATGATATGCTGGTGGCCCACCACATCAATGCTATGCAGTATGTGGCTCTTCAAATGATGATTGCCAAGCATTTTGGCTGGAAGGTTGGGAAGTTCTTCTACTTTATCAACAACCTCCATATCTATGACAATCAATTTGAACAAGCTCAGGAATTGCTTCGTCGTGAACCGTCAAACTGCCAACCACGTTTGGTCTTGAATGTACCAGATAAGACCAATTTCTTTGATATCAAAGCAGAAGATTTTGAGTTGGTGGATTATGACCCTGTTAAGCCACAGTTGAAGTTTGACCTAGCTATTTAAAAGAATAGAAAAAGAAGTTGAGAAAATAAATCCCAACTTCTTTTATTTCTTAACGTGATACGCGGCGACGAGCTGCTTTTTTACGGTTTTCTTCGATGAAAGCTGCTTTTTGCTCCTCTGGTTCGATCACTTTCTTTTTAAATGCGTATACTGCACCTGCGACTGCAGCGACAGTTCCTGCGACACCTGTTACAAG
>CAJPJN010000210.1:0-2734 GCA_905369855.1 Streptococcus oralis
CCCATCTGGCTGATAGCCAATTTAGTTTAAAGTCTTTGGCCAGTGACTTGGGCTTTAGTCCAACTTATCTGAGTTCCTTGATTAAGAAAGAGTTGGGCCTACCTTTTCAGGATTATTTGGTGCGAGAACGTGTCAAACAGGCCAAGCTCTTGCTTTTAACTACGGATCTGAAAATTTACGAGATTGCAGAGAAGGTTGGTTTTGAAGATATGAACTACTTTACCCAACGTTTTAAACAGATTGCAGGTGTGACACCTCGTCAGTTTAAGAAGGGGGAAGGTCGATGAAGCGTTCTTCTCTCCTAGTCAGAATGGTTATTTCCATCTTTCTGGTCTTTCTCATTCTCCTAGCTCTGGTCGGGACTTTCTACTACCAATCTAGTTCCTCGGCCATTGAGGCTACCATTGAAGGGAATAGCCAAACGACTATCAGTCAGACTAGCCACTTTATCCAGTCTTATATCAAAAAATTAGAAACCACCTCGACTAGTTTGCCCCAGCAGGCAGATGTTTTATCCTATGCTGAGAATCCCAGTCAAGACAAGGTCAAGGGAATCCGAAATCTGTTTTTGACCATCTTAAAGTCAGATCAGGACTTGAAAACTGTTGTGCTGGTGACTAAATCCGGTCAGGTCATTTCTACAGATGATAGTGTGCAGATGAAAACTTCCTCTGATATGATGGCTGAGGATTGGTACCAAAAGGCTATTCATCAGGGAGCTAAGCCTGTTTTAACACCAGCTCGTAAATCGGACAGTCAGTGGGTTATTTCTGTTACTCAGGAACTTGTTGATGCAAAGGGAGCCAATTTGGGTGTGCTTCGTTTGGATATTTCATATGAAACTCTGGAAGCCTATCTCAACCAACTCCAGTTGGGTCAGCAGGGCTTTGCCTTTATCATCAATGAAAACCATGAATTTGTTTATCATCCTCAACATACAGTTTATAGTTCGTCTAGCGAAATGGAGGCCATGAAACCCTATATTGATACAGGACAGGGTTATACGTTAGACCACCAATCCTATGTCAGTCAAGAAAAGATTGCTGGAACTGATTGGACGGTGCTGGGCGTGTCTTCGTTGGAGAAGTTAGACCAGGTTCGGAGTCAACTCATGTGGACCTTGCTTGGAGCCAGTTTCACATCTCTTCTTGCCTGTCTCTGCTTGGTGTGGCTTAGTCTTAAACGCTGGATTGCTCCTCTGAATGACTTGAGAGAAACCATGCTGGAGATTGCTTCTGGTAATCAGAATCTTCGTGCCAAGGAAACTGGTGCCCATGAACTGAGAGAAGTGACTCGCCAATTTAATGCCATGTTGGATCAGATTGATCAGCTGATGACGGATATTCGCAGGCAGGAAGAGACGACCCGTCAGTACCAACTTCAAGCCCTATCGAGCCAGATTAATCCGCATTTCCTCTATAATACATTGGACACCATCATTTGGATGGCTGAATTTCAGGATAGTCAGCGAGTGGTTCAGGTGACCAAGTCCTTGGCGACCTATTTCCGCTTGGCGCTCAATCAGGGTAAAGATTTGATTTGCCTGTCTGACGAAATCAATCATGTCCGCCAGTATCTCTTTATCCAGAAACAACGCTATGGAGATAAGCTGGAATACGAGATTGCTGAAGAACCTTCCTTTGATAAGCTAATCTTGCCTAAGCTGGTCCTACAACCCCTTGTAGAAAATGCCCTGTACCATGGCATTAAGGAAAAGGAAGGTCAGGGACATATTAGAGTTTCTGTTCAGAAACAGGATTCAGGATTGGTCATCCGTATTGAGGATGATGGAGTTGGCTTCCAAGATGCTAGCGATAGTAGTCAAAGTCAACTCAAACGTGGGGGAGTTGGTCTTCAAAATGTTGATCAACGGCTCAAACTTCATTTTGGAGAACATTACCAAATGAAGATTGATTCTATTCCCTCAAAAGGGACGACAGTTGAAATATACATAAATAGAATAGAAACTAGCTAACTCCCAGTTCATTCTGGGAGTTTTATGCGTAATTAGGCAAGCTTTCTAGGTTGTCTATCTTGCTAAAACGTAGAAAAAACGATATGATAGATAATGACAAAAGAGGTATCAAGTATGAAGGAAAAAGATATTCAAAGAGAAACAAGCCAGATTGTAAAAGATGTATTAGAAAAGGCCAATTTGAAGAAAGGATCTATCTTTGTTTTGGGCCTTTCTTCTAGTGAAGTGATAGGTGGTCAGATTGGCAAGGAATCCAGCCAAGAAATTGGCGAAATCATTGTGAAGACCATCCTAGATATCCTAGAGGAAAAAGGAATTCATCTAGCTGTTCAAGGTTGTGAACATGTCAATCGGGCCCTCGTTGTTGAACGTCAGGTGGCAGAGCAGTTTGGTCTGGAAATCGTCAGTGTCCTTCCTACCCTTCATGCAGGAGGTTCGGGTCAGTTGGCAGCCTTCAAGTTTATGAAGGATCCAGTTGAGGTTGAATTTATCAAGGCTCATGCTGGATTGGATATCGGAGACACTGCAATTGGCATGCATGTCAAGCATGTTCAGGTTCCGATTCGCCCTCTTTTGAGAGAGATTGGTCATGCCCACGTAACGGCACTGGCTAGTCGTCCAAAATTAATTGGAGGTGCGCGTGCGCACTATCCGCAAGATTCTATTAGAAAGTCGTGAAAATGAGAAAAACAAAACAGCAACTAGAAAAAATCACAAAATATTCAATTCGTAAGTTAACTGTTGGGGTAGGTCCTGTAG
>CAJPJN010000211.1:0-2717 GCA_905369855.1 Streptococcus oralis
ATAGTTTATAAGTGGGTAGTTAAAGACGAAGCTACCATGGCTCCTAAATTAACATTCATTTGGGCTTTAATTACATTTTTGATTGCTATATTATTTAAATTTTAGGAGAGAGACTAATGGAAGATGTTTTAAATTCTTTGAAAAAGTTTGGATTGGGAATTGAGTTTATTTTAATTTTTACATATTCGATTTTTTGTTGTATTAAAGTGGTAATTTTTAAAAATAGTAGTACAATAAAAAATATTCTAGTTCAAAAGAAGGGATTAATTGAACAATCATTTGAGATTTTTAAAGCTAAGGATTATTTATTTACATTAATTTTGGGAATAATATGTATACTATTACTTTCTGTCATAATTCATTTTAAGTGGAAAAAGTCAAAGATTGATCCAACAAATTATATAGGTATGTTCATACATATAATTCTTCTTATCATAGTTATTGCTATTTATTGGGATCCAGTACTTCTGACCTTTGGAATTATTTGCGCTATAGGATTGGGACTTACAAAGAGTCTATAGTTATCTATTACTTTCTTCAAAAAATCTTTAATGAAAAAAAGCATGAATATAAATTTTGCAAAGTTGACGATTATTTTAAGTATATGACTGAACTGAACACTGGACTAAGACTTTCTACATCCTTTTATCATTACACTACTCTACATTCTTTGAAAGGAGTTGAACACGCCCTAAATGCTGGGTGAAAAAGATAAATTCTCTTGTGAGCTTGCTTACTTCAAGAATTTTCTATTTTCACTTGGTATTTTACGGGCTCTGTATCCTATATGAGTAACATTCAAAACATGTCCCTGGAGGACATCATGGGAGAGCGCTTTGGTCGCTACTCCAAGTACATTATTCAAGACCGGGCTTTGCCAGATATTCGTGATGGATTGAAGCCGGTTCAGCGACGTATTCTTTATTCGATGAATAAGGATAGCAATACTTTTGACAAGAGCTACCGCAAGTCGGCCAAGTCTGTCGGGAATATCATGGGGAATTTCCACCCACACGGGGATTCTTCTATCTATGATGCCATGGTTCGTATGTCACAGGACTGGAAAAATCGTGAGATTCTAGTTGAAATGCACGGTAATAACGGTTCTATGGACGGTGATCCGCCTGCGGCAATGCGTTATACAGAGGCACGTTTGTCTGAGATTGCTGGCTACCTTCTTCAGGATATCGAGAAAAAGACAGTTCCTTTTGCTTGGAACTTTGACGATACCGAGAAAGAGCCGACAGTCTTGCCAGCAGCCTTTCCAAATCTCTTGGTAAATGGATCGACTGGTATTTCAGCTGGTTATGCCACAGATATTCCACCTCATAATTTAGCTGAGGTCATCGATGCAGCGGTTTACATGATTGACCACCCAACTGCAAAGGTTGATAAACTCATGGAATTCTTGCCTGGACCAGACTTCTCGACTGGAGGGATTATCCAGGGTCGTGATGAAATCAAGAAGGCCTATGAAACTGGGAAAGGGCGCGTGGTTGTTCGTTCCAAGACTGAAATTGAGAAGTTAAAAGGTGGTAAGGAACAAATCGTTATCACTGAGATTCCTTATGAGATTAATAAGGCTAATTTGGTCAAGAAAATTGATGAAGTCCGTGTCAATAACAAGGTGGCAGGTATTGCTGAGGTTCGAGATGAGTCTGACCGTGACGGTCTTCGCATTGCTATCGAACTCAAGAAAGATGCGAACACTGAGCTTGTTCTCAACTACCTTTTCAAGTATACTGACTTGCAAATCAACTACAACTTCAACATGGTTGCGATTGACAATTTCACCCCTCGTCAGGTTGGAATTGTGCCTATCTTATCTAGCTATATTGCCCACCGTCGTGAGGTCATCTTGGCACGTTCTCGCTTTGACAAGGAAAAGGCTGAAAAACGTCTCCATATCGTCGAAGGTTTGATTCGCGTCATCTCCATCTTGGATGAAGTCATTGCTCTTATCCGTGCTTCTGAGAATAAGGCTGACGCCAAGGAAAACCTCAAAGTCAGCTATGATTTTACAGAAGAGCAGGCTGAGGCCATCGTTACCTTGCAACTGTACCGTTTGACCAATACAGACGTAGTTGTCTTGCAGGAAGAAGAAGCAGAACTTCGTGAAAAGATTGCCATGCTTGCGGCTATTATCGGTGATGAGCGGACTATGTACAATCTCATGAAGAAAGAACTTCGTGAGGTTAAGAAGAAGTTTGCGACTCCGCGTTTGAGTAGCTTAGAAGACACTGCAAAAGCAATTGAGATTGATACAGCTAGTCTGATCGCCGAGGAAGATACCTATGTCAGCGTGACCAAGGCAGGTTACATCAAGCGTACCAGTACACGTTCTTTTGCAGCTTCAACGCTGGAAGAAATTGGCAAACGTGATGACGACCGTTTGATTTTTGTTCAATCTGCCAAGACAACACAGCATCTTTTGATGTTCACAAGTCTTGGAAATGTCATCTACAGACCAATCCATGAATTGGCAGATATTCGTTGGAAGGACATCGGAGAGCATCTGAGCCAGACCATTACAAACTTTGAAACCAACGAAGAAATCCTTTATGTGGAAGTCGTGGATCAGTTTGATGATGCGACAACTTATTTTGCTGCGACTCGTCTTGGGCAAATTAAGCGTGTAGAACGAAAAGAATTCACTCCATGGCGGACCTACAAGTCTAAGTCGGTCAAGTATGCTAAGCTCAAAGACGAGACAGACC
>CAJPJN010000212.1:0-2714 GCA_905369855.1 Streptococcus oralis
GCCATTGCCCCAAACGTCCACATAGATAAAGTCGAGACCTTCACCAAGTTTTTTCTTCAATTCTTCCCAACGAGCTAAGCGACCATGCGCCAAATCATAGGCAGCATCAATGTTAATACCTTGATCTAGCCAGTTCCAACCATAACTATAGCTTCCATCTGGATTCTTACGAAGAATATTTTCGTTAAAGTATTTAGACTCAGGATAAGTTTCAGAAGCGTTGACGTGGATACCTAGATGAGCTCCATATTTCTTCGCTTTCTCAATCAAAGCCTTGAAATCTTCAACTCCACCAATACGTTTACCAATATCAGCATAGTTCAAGTGACCAGAGTCATGACCTTCACTACCATATCCTTTAAGGAGAACACCTTGCCCAAGACCATCTGTATGGAGATTGATCTTCTTGATACCATCCAAGGTCATAAGGAATGGGTTTTGTGCCTGAGAACCAAAGTTCATCGCGATACGATAAGCTGTGATATCCTTGACTTTTTCCCAACCTTGAGGGTTGTTCATGATACTACGATAAGCAATGGCACCATCTTGCCAGTCTACTCTCTTATCCGCATTGGCATCTTCTGTGATCACAACCTTGGCACTTGGAAGTTCTTTGGTATATTCTGGGAAGACAATGCCCTTATAAGCTTTTTCCCATTGCCATTCGGAACTTTGGATTCCTACATAGTTTGTATTTCCAACAGTTTGTTTGAATGCTGTCAAACGAGTCCAGTCATTCGAACCACCACCGTAGCTGTTTTGAGAGTTGCTCCAAACACCTGCAGCAAGTTTATCCGTAGAAACAAATCCGTACATATAACCCTTAGCCAAGTCCTTCATTGGATTGGTTACTTCAATATGATCATCCCCGCTGACATGCGTATTGTTTGACATAGTTGCCCCATCAAACTTAGCACCAGCTTGCTCACTAGAAACAGATACGAGGGCGTTACCAAGGAAACTAATTGTCGAAATTAATTTTCTCTCATCATCAATCTTTTGACCTGGAGTGACTTGATTGTGGTTGACAATCTTAGTTACATCAAAATGCAATTGATTGTCCACAACTTGCAGACGAACTGTCATATCCGCATTGATAAGATTAGCCTCATCACGGAGTTTCATTTCATATTCTGCAGTTGTTTCATTAATTTTCTTATAAGTAACCTCAGGGGTGATTCTGTGGTTATTGATAAAGACTTGATTGAACTGTTGAACCTGTCCTGGTAAAGTATGGCCATTTAGCGTATATTCCTTGACACGTGGAAAGGCTTGGTCAATCACTGCTTTTAGGACTTTAGACTGGATGGTATCATAAGCCACTTTACTATCATCTACCACCGCACCAGTTTCTTTTTCAGCAGTAGCTTCAGTAGCTTGAACTCCGTCTTGATTGTCAGTCTTAATATTTACAACTGTCTTTTCAGTACCATATGTACCAGCTTTAAGTAAGATTTTCTTTTCATTTTTAAGATTTTCATTAACAGCAGCTGGCAAAGTAACCGTATCAAAAAGTTTTACATCATTATTTGTTGCATTCAGCTGACCATCTGATTTTAAGCTAATAGTCAGATGATTCACTGAGCCATTTACTGGAGCTGCAACACGACCACCCTGATACCATGTGCTATTACCTGGTGTCTTGTATTCCCAGAACCAACCTGATTTATCATATCCAACAAAGACATTATTATTTGTATCTTTAAATTTCAAGAAAACACCAAAACGTGATTTGCCTGTTTCAGATTCTTCTTTGAAAGTGAGATCTACATTCGCATTACCATTTGCATCCACAGTCAATCCTTGTTTTTCAAACAAGGCTGGTTTGCTGGCATTGTCATTTTGATCTGTTGAAGATAACTTATTGTAACGAACACCATTTTCTTCACGAATAGCAACAGTCCCTTGCTGTTCTTTTCTTGCTACAGTTTGCCATTCAGGAGTGACTTCCTTTGGTGTCTCTGGCTTAGCTGTCGCTGGTTTTTCTTCTTTCGGCTTATCTTCTTTTGGCTTTTCTTCAACTGGTTTTTCAGTTTCCTCTAAATTCGCTGGTTTTGAACTAGAAATCCCCTTAATATGATCTTGAATCCATTTTAATTGAGCTGGGGAGAAAAGGATCCCTCCACTACGGACACCGACCACACCATTTTGATGAACGCCAATCAATTTACCATCCGTGTCAAAGATACCGCCACCGCTAGCACCTGGTTGTCCACCTTGATAACCAACTCCTTGAACACCTTCACCATAAGATTCAGCAAAATCCACAGCAGTGTTAATAACTGGCGCCAACTTACCAGCAGGATAGCCAAACATATTGACTTTATCCCCAACTTTCTTAACAACTGGCTTTTCAGTAACTTCTACAGGAGCATTTTCAAGAACTGTACGCAATCTTACAAGAGCTAAATCATTCTTATAACCCTTTAGATAGCCATCTCGATCCCAGTGAATCACATCTTTTTTACTAAATTTTACATCATCTAAACCAGGGTAAGAGATACTAAAAATATCGCCATCCCCTTTGTCATTATCCACAACCTTACGGATATTGCCATCTTGCTGATCCTTGATAAAGTTGTGAGAAACAGTCAAAACAAGATCCTTGCCAATGACAATACCACTACCTTCTCCTGATGGAGTCTTAATCTTAACAGTAGCGCCATAGTTCAACTCTCCATTTTTTGTTTTGGCAACATCGTCAGGAACTAGAC
>CAJPJN010000213.1:0-2653 GCA_905369855.1 Streptococcus oralis
CTTGGCAGATGTTGAGCCAATCAAATCCTCATCACTGAGGTCCGGCTCTTCTTCTGTACTAAGGACACGTGCACTTGGATTCCCTTCGTTATCCGTAATAGAAATGCCAGCATCCTGAATCCGTTGCAAAAGGTCTTCAATGCCATCTGCATCAAGGGTAAAAGGAATAACCAGACTTGAATTGATTTCGTCATCTGTTGCTGTTCCTGTTTTTTTGTGGTTACGGATAAAGTCTGCTACTTGCACATCAAATGTCGTTACTTCTTTTTGTTTTGTTGCCATTATTACTCCATTCTTCTCTTTTGGGAAATCAATCGTTGCAATTCTTCCAAGGCTGTGTCTGTATCTCCTACATGGCTAGCTTCCTGCACCTTCTTTTTGATTCTCATATTGTCCTGATTCAAGAGAGCCTTGTTTCGAGTCATTTCTACTTCACTTAGTTCCTGCGGAGACATCTCAGCAGGTAAATCCTGAGCTAAAACTTGGTACCAAGCTCTTTCAACTTCCTCTGTCTGTTCTGCTAGAACTTCCGGAGGAAGATTTCCATACTGGCCAAGCAAGTCATATAAGACCTGAAATTCAGGTGTATCAAATGCAAAGTCTTCTCGCAAGCGATAATCGTTCAAAACAAGAGGGGATTCCATCATTCGATAAAGTAGATGGGCTTCTGCCCTCATAATAACCGATAACTGCTTGGTGACAGGCATAGTAATTGGCGTCGGTCTGGAAATTCCTTCCATGCGATTCTGCCTTTGTGCCTGACGGCTTTCATTAACAATCTGCTCAATCTGGGCATAATCAAAGGATGCCAGACTGTCAGCTAAAATATGAATATAGCTGTTTTGAGCAGTGATGGACTTTTCTTGAACAATCAAGGGAGCTATTTTTTCAATAAACTCAATCTGAGCCTGCAGATTTTCACTGTTTTCAGGTTTGTACTGGTGAATGTAAAACTCAATCGGACTAATACGAGTTTTCGTTAATAGATAGGTCAAGTCTTCTGGTCCATTTTTTTGTAGATACTCATCAGGATCCAAGTTATCAGGCATGCTGACAATCTGCACAGGCATATCACCAATTTCATCCAGTGCTTTCAATGTCGCAGCTTGCCCAGCCTTATCGCCATCGTAAACAAGAACCAACTTCTTGGTTAACCTTTTCAGATGCTCAACATGCTCACGACTTAAGGCCGTTCCCATAGACGCTACAGCGTTTTCGATTCCAGCCCGATAGGCTGCAATGACATCCATGAATCCTTCCATCAGATAAATCTCACTGGCTTTCCCAGAAGATTTTTTTGCCCTATCCATATGATATAATTCGTAACTTTTGTTAAAAATTGCAGTCGATCGGCTATTTTTATACTTAGAAGTTTGTGAATCCGTTTTCTGCCAGATACGACCTGAGAAGGCAATAACCTTTCCCTGATCATTTGTCAGGGGAAACATAATCCGATTGTGAAAGGTGTCTACAAATTGATTGGCATCCGAGAGATAAAATAGCCCTGAATCCAGGAAATCCTCTTCACGATACTGACCAGACAAACGTTGATAGAGATAGTTTCGTTCTGGAGGTGCCAAACCAATCCGAAAATGCTTGAGCACTTCATCTGTCAAACCACGCTGATAAAGGTAGTTTCTGGCCTCTTCCCCCATGGTCGTTGTCATGAGAATAGCATGATAAAATTTGGCAGCATCTTCGTGCATATCATAAAGAGCTTGGTGAGGCGAAACTTGCTTCTGTTCACTATAAAGCGGTTTTTCTACCTCTATCCCAACACGCTGACCTAAGATTTGGACAGCCTCCATAAATGGAACATCTTGGTACTCCTCTATGAACTTAAAGACGTCACCCGAGCGACCACAACCAAAACAGTGGTAAAACTGCTTGTCCTCTACAACGTTGAAAGAAGGTGTTTTTTCACCATGAAAAGGACAGAGCCCTAGATAGTTCCGTCCTGCCTTTTGTAAAGAAATCACATCTCCTATGACTTCCACAATGTTGGCATTGTTTTTGATTTCTTCAATGACTTGTTTGTCAACCATACACAATACCTCCATGTTATCATAGTTTACTTTATATAGTATACTTTATTTCAGAAAAAAAGTAAACCATTTCACTCATTTTCCCTACTTTATTCAAAGAGCTGATAATAATCAGAGATTTTCATTTTTGCTTTTTCTTCTTGGTTTAAATCTTGGATAATCCGTCCTTCTTTCATGACAATCAAGCGATTGCCATATTTGAGAGCATCTTCCATATGATGAGTAATCATAAGGGCTGTCAGCTGATCTTTCTTGACAAATTCATCTGTCAATTCCATCAAAGCCACACTGGTCTTTGGATCAAGGGCAGCAGTATGCTCATCTAACAAGAGTAATTCAGGTCGCTTCAAGGTTGCCATCAAGAGACTCAAGGCCTGTCTTTGTCCACCTGACAAAAATTCAATCGGTGTATCCAAGTGTTTCTCTAGGCCATTCCCAACTTTCTCAATGGTTGCTTGAAATTCTTCCTTGTAGGCTGAGAGTCTTCTTGGAAATAAACCGCGTTTTTCTCAACGAAACTTGGCAATCAAGAGGTTTTCTGCCACTGTCATACGAGGGGCTGTTCACCTCTTGGGCTCTTGGAAGCCACGGGCAAGATACTTGGCACG
>CAJPJN010000214.1:0-2639 GCA_905369855.1 Streptococcus oralis
CCCAATTTTTGAGGTCAGGGTCGAGCTGATAACGATCAATCAACTCCAAAAATTCCTGATCTGACAGCTTCTTAGCGTAGTCATGAAGAAGGCCTGCTAGTCCTGCTTTCTCAGTATCGACTCCAAATCGCTGAGCCAGTTCTATGGCTGCACGCTCCACACCCAAGCAATGGGTTAAGCGTTTCTCGGGTAGAAGCTCTGCCATTTTTTCCAACAAAGCCTCACGGGAGCAGTTGATATAGTCTTGATAGGCCATCAGTAGAGCCCCTCCTTCTCGATGTAGTCTAGCACAGACTGAGGTAGGAGAAAGTTGGGTTTTCGACCTTGGGCAAGGAAATCACGCACCATGCTGGACGAAATATCCATGAGAGGCACATCCACCCAGATAACTGGATAGGAAGTCCCTGCCTTGTAGCGTGGGCGCTGAACCCCCACAAACTGAACCATGTCGACCAGCTCATCAATGCGGTACCACTTAGGTAGATAGTCCACCATATCGGCACCGATGATAAAGTAATAATCCGTATCTGGATTCTTCTCTGTTAAAATTTTCATAGTGTCATAGGTATAAGAAATGCCCTTGCGCTCCAACTCAATAGTTTCAATGTCCAGACCTTCAATCCCCTCAATCGCCAACTCAAGCATCTTGAGACGATGGTGTTCAGGGATTGTTTCCTTTTTATCTACATGAGGAGGTTGGTATTCAGGCATGAGCAAAACCTGGTCCAGTCCCAACTGCTGGCGTACTTGGTCAGCAACAATCAGATGGGCATTGTGAACAGGGTTAAAATTTCCCCCTAAAATCCCGACTTGTTTGCGTTTTTTCTCCTTGATTTCTGGCTCCAACTCTACCTTGGTAAAGGGAGTTAATAGTTCAATTGCCATAGGCTAGTCTCCTTTATTTCTCTGTAAAAACAGTTATTTGGAGTATAGTTTTTAGATTTCCTTGACTTTTTTAGAAATCTTGCGATTTTCTTTCTTGCTAGATTGTTTAAATAAAATCAAGATGCGTCCGATTTTTTGGACTGTATCCACACCGATTTCTTCTTCCAAGATTTCAGCTACTTCGTGGATATTTTCATCTGTGTTTTGCAAGAGCGTTACTTTAATCAATTCGCGGGCATCAAGAGCCTGACGGACACTGGTTTTGATTTGGTCGTTGAGTCCATTTTTTCCGATTTGGATGATGGGTTTGAGAGTGTGTGCCTGGCTGTTGAGGAAGGCACGTTGTTTTGATGTTAATGACATAATTTCTTTAAAAGAGTTTCTTTTTATACTTTTCTGAAGTGGTGACGGACGTCAGCAAAGTCCTTTGGACTTTCATGACTAAAATTTGAGCCTAAGGTCTCAAATTTTCCGCAGTTGGTACAATCACTTGTACCAACTAACACCACGGCGAAAAGTATTCTCTACAGGCTCGCAGGACTCGCCCGAATCTAGATAACCCTTTCCTTTCTGTGTTTAAATAATTGCTTTTCGTGTGACAACTGCGACGCCTTCTGGTGCCCAGACGGCGACTTTGGCGGTGCCTGTTACGCGGATCCAGCCGAGTCCAGAGATGACTAGGTCTGTCTTGTCCTTGATGGTAAATACATGCTCAACCAGTTTAGGAAAATCTTCTTTTTCCTTACTATTTGGTGGTGTTAGAAGGGTTCCAAGGTGCTTATCGTAGAAAGCACTAGCGCCTTCAAGCTTGGTACGATGGAGTTTGAGTTCATTATCAAAGAAGGCTGTGAAACCTTGCTTTTCACCAGTGATGAAATCAAAGCGTCCTAGACCGCCTAGAAACAAGGTTTGCTCTGGATTGAGCTGATAGGTTTTAGGCTTGATTTCCTTTTTAGGGCTGACATACTTGAGGTTTTTGGCCGTCAAGTAGTGAGCCATCTGGTGACGGTGGATAATCCCCGGTGTATCGTAGATATAAGATCCGTCATCAAGCGGAATCTCGATTTTGTCCAAGGTTGTACCTGGAAAACGAGAAGTCGTAATGACATTCTGATCACCCGTAATTTCCTGAATAATGGCATTAATAAGGGTTGATTTTCCGACATTGGTTACCCCAACTACATAGACATCACGTCCCTTACGGTAATGCTCAATCTTGTCAATGACTTCCTTAATGGCATGTTTGTTTTGTGCCGAAGTTAGGACAACATCGACTGGACGAAGGCCTTCTTCGTGGGCACGCTCCATGAGCCACTGGCTAATCTTGCTCGGCTTAACTGACTTAGGGAGGATATCTTTTTTATTTCCTACCAAGAGAACATCGTTGCCCGATACAAAACGTGGCAAGCCTGGGATGACAGAGCCATTAAAATCAAAGATATCAATGACATTGACCACTAAGGCATCACTGTCTCCCACATCCTGCAAGAGCTTGAGGAAATCATCGTCCGTCAACTGGACATCCGTGATTTCATTATAGTGGCGGAGACGGAAACAGCGTTGGCAATAGACTCCGCCAGTCTCCAACCCTTTTTCGAGCGCCGATCGGGGAGTAAATCTAAGGCTAGCCTTGTCTGTCGTCTGAATGCTCGCTACACAAACATTAAAGAGAATTTCTTCCATAGTTAAATTACTATTTTATATGGAATCGGTCCGTACTTTTCAGTAATTTGCTTTATGACATGCACCTTACG
>CAJPJN010000215.1:0-2638 GCA_905369855.1 Streptococcus oralis
TCGTGGGCTCGGAGATGTGTATAATAGTCAGCTACACTCCAGGTCAGAACTTTGTTGAGATTGCAAAACTCTTTATCCAAGCGCGTAGCTTGATTCAAGAGGGCAACTTTAGCCATGACCAAGCCTTCTTGCTGGATGAGGAAGTACGCAAGTTACACCCTAAAAACCGTTTCCTTGATACAGGATTTTATGACTACGATCCTGACATGGTTAAATAGGACATCAAAACCCGAAATAAAAATGTTCGGGTTTTTCTAGTGTATCCATGAAATAAAAACGGATACATGTTATAATAGAAATAGCTCTTTAATGGAGGTGTTTGAGTGGAAAATCTGAAGAAAATGGCAGGTATCAAGGCTGCTGAGTATGTCAAGGATGGTATGGTAGTCGGACTTGGAACGGGGTCTACTGCCTATTATTTCGTAGAAGAAATTGGTCGTCGTATCAAGGAAGAAGGGTTGCAGATTACAGCTGTAACGACTTCTAGTGTGACTAGTAAACAGGCTGAAGGGCTTAATATCCCGCTCAAGTCTATTGACCAAGTAGACTTTGTCGATGTGACAGTCGACGGGGCAGATGAAGTGGATAGTCAGTTTAATGGAATCAAAGGTGGTGGTGGTGCCCTTCTGATGGAGAAGGTTGTGGCAACGCCCTCAAAAGAATACATTTGGGTGGTGGATGAAAGCAAGCTGGTCGACAAACTAGGTGCTTTTAAATTGCCTGTAGAAGTGGTTCAGTACGGCGCAGAACAGGTCTTTCGTCGGTTTGAGCGCGCTGGCTATAAACCAAGCTTCCGTGAAAAAGATGGCCAACGTTTTGTGACCGATATGCAGAATTTTATCATTGACCTTGCCTTGGATGTCATTGAAGATCCAATTACTTTCGGACAAGAATTGGACCATATCGTTGGCGTCGTGGAGCATGGCTTATTCAACCAAATGGTGGATAAGGTCATCGTAGCTGGACGAGATGGAGTTCAGATTTTAACTTCAACAAAAGCAAGATAACTAAAATAATAAGGAGATACACTATGTCAAAATTTAATCGTATTCACTTGGTGGTACTGGATTCTGTGGGAATCGGTGCTGCACCAGATGCCAATAACTTTGTCAATGCAGGGGTTCCAGATGGAGCTTCTGACACACTGGGACACATTTCAAAAACAGTTGGTTTGAATGTCCCAAACATGGCTAAAATTGGTCTTGGAAATATTCCTCGAGAAACTCCTCTTAAGACTGTTCCAGCTGAAAGCAATCCAACAGGATATGCAACAAAATTGGAAGAAGTATCTCTTGGTAAGGATACTATGACTGGACACTGGGAAATCATGGGACTCAACATTACTGAGCCTTTCGATACTTTCTGGAATGGATTCCCAGAAGAAATCTTGACAAAAATCGAAGAATTTTCAGGACGTAAGGTCATTCGTGAAGCTAACAAACCTTACTCAGGAACGGCTGTTATCGATGATTTTGGACCACGTCAGATGGAAACTGGAGAGTTGATTATCTATACTTCAGCTGACCCTGTTTTGCAAATTGCTGCCCACGAAGATATTATTCCTTTGGACGAATTGTACCGTATCTGTGAATACGCTCGTTCAATTACACTTGAACGTCCTGCCCTTCTAGGTCGTATCATTGCTCGCCCTTATGTAGGTGAACCAGGTAACTTCACTCGTACGGCAAACCGTCGTGACTTGGCTGTATCTCCATTTGCCCCAACTGTTTTGGATAAATTGAATGAGGCTGGTATTGATACTTATGCTGTTGGTAAAATCAATGATATCTTTAACGGTGCGGGTATCAACCATGATATGGGACACAATAAGTCAAATAGCCACGGAATTGATACACTCTTGAAGACCATGGGCCTTGCTGAGTTTGAAAAAGGATTCTCATTCACAAACTTGGTTGACTTTGATGCCCTTTACGGCCACCGTCGTAATGCTCATGGTTACCGTGATTGCTTGCATGAGTTTGATGAACGCTTACCTGAAATTATCGCAGCCATGAGAGAGAATGATCTTCTCTTGATTACAGCGGACCATGGAAATGACCCAACCTATGCAGGAACAGACCACACTCGTGAATATATTCCACTTTTAGCTTACAGCCCTAGCTTTAAGGGAAATGGTGTCATTCCAGTTGGACATTTTGCAGATATCTCAGCGACAGTTGCGGATAACTTTGGTGTTGAAACTGCCATGATTGGGGAAAGTTTCTTAGATAAATTGGTATAAGATGACGCGCTATGCTTTACTGGTTAGGGGCATTAATGTCGGTGGGAAAAATAAGGTTGTCATGGCGCAACTTCGTCAAGAACTGACAGAGTTGGGACTGGAAAAGGTTGAAACCTACATCAACAGTGGCAATATTTTCTTTACTTCGACAGCTCCCAAAGCCCAATTGGTTGAAAAGTTAGAGGCTTTCTTTACAGTCCATTATCCATTTATTCAGAGCTTTTCTTTGCTGAGTCAGGAAGATTATGAAGAAGAGCTGAATAATCTGCCAGATTGGTGGACCAAAGACCTGGCTCGAAAAGATGTGCTCTTCTACACGGAGAGTTTGGCTGTGGATCAAGTCATCGAGAAAGTGAACAGTTTGGAACTGGAAGATGAAGTGGTTCATTTTGGAAG
>CAJPJN010000216.1:0-2621 GCA_905369855.1 Streptococcus oralis
CCTTACCATCTTTACGCGGAATATTAACTGTATGGGAGATATTCAAATTTTCTTCTACAATCAAAGAAACAATCTTTCCGAGAACACCGACTTCATCTTCTGTAACAAAGCGCACACGAATTCCTTCTTCACCATAACCAGCAATTTCAAGAAAGGCTTGGAAAACATCACGGTCAGTAATAACACCATAGACTTGATGGTTATCAACAACAGGAAGAATACCAATCTTGTTTTTCAGCATCAGATAAGTTGCATCTTCTAGACTAGCATAGCCTGAAACAGTAACAACATCACGAATCATGACATCTTTTACTTTGGTCTTATTCAAAAGATAGTTCATCTCATAGATAGAAAGACTTGTTGCTTTTGATGGACTAGCTTGGGCAATGGTTCCCTCAGTTACCAAACCAACCAATTGATCATTTTCGATAACAGGCAAGCGGTGCAACCCTTGCTCTCTCATCAAATCTGCTGCATGAGATACTGTTGTATCTGGACTAATATACACTACCTTGCGGGTCATAAAATCTTTAACTGCCATGAGACTTCTCCTTTTCTATTCTTATCCCTATTATACAATCTTTTTGTAAATCTATCAAACGCTTACATTTCTTTTTCAAAATTCAGAAAAGTATGAATAAGCTAGCAAAAAGAGCTCTAAAATCGAGCTCTGTGAATGAAGGATAGGTACGCTTCATTCGATTTTATTTCAATTATCAGAAGCTAACCTTCCAGTGCAGATGAGAATTGCTTCGCAATCTCTATCCACCGATTAAAAAGGTCCCCCGGACTATAATGATGATTGCTTCGCAATCTTCATTTGCAACCTAAACTAGTCTACCAGACTATGCGATGATTGCTTACGCAATCTTCATCCGCCGACTAAAAAGGTCCCCCGGACTATAATGATGATTACTTCGTAATCTTTATCTGCAACCTAAACTAGTCTACCAGACTATGCGAAGATTGTTTTAGCCACCTAGGTATGCTTTTCTGACTTCTTCTGATGAGGCGAGTTCTTTTCCTGTTCCTGATAGGACTATTTTTCCTGTTTCCAATACATAACCTCGGTCAGAGATTGCAAGTGCTTTATTGGCATTTTGTTCAATCAAGAGGACGGTTGTTCCTTGTTTCTGGATATCTTGAATGATATCAAAAATTTCTTGGATAAAGATTGGGGCAAGTCCCATTGATGGCTCATCTAAAAGAAGAAGTTTAGGTGTTGACATAAGGGCGCGTCCCATGGCAAGCATTTGTTGTTCCCCTCCTGAAAGAGTGGCTGCATCTTGGTTCTTCCGTTCTTCAAGACGAGGAAAGCGTGAGAAAACTTTTTTCAAGTTAGCTTGATTTTCTTCACGATTTTTCTTTAAGAAAGCTCCCATTTCTAGATTTTCCAAGACGGTCAAGCCAGGGAAGACGTGGCGTCCTTCTGGTACTTGTGAAAGGCCACCTGCTACAATTTTCTGAGCCGGCATTTTTTGGATTTCTTGACCTAAAAATTCAATCTTTCCTGAGCTTGGTCTAACTAGACCTGACAAGGTACGGAGAATGGTTGTCTTACCTGCACCATTGGCACCGATAAGGGAAACAACTTCTCCTTCATTCACTTCAAAGCTTACATCACGGACTGCTTGGATCATACCGTAATGTACAGAAAGATTATCAACTTTTAACATAGACATTAGGCTTCACCTCCTAGATAAGCTTCGATAACGCGTTTATTGGTCTTAATTTCGTCTGGAGTTCCCTGAGCAATCAAACGACCATATTCAAGTACGTAGATACGTTCTGTTACTTCCATTACCAGATTCATATCGTGTTCAATCAGCATGATCGTAATCTTAAATTCATCTTTGATACGACGAATTAACTCAGTCAATTCTGCTGTTTCCTGTGGGTTCATACCTGCTGCTGGTTCATCTAAAAAGAGAATTTTAGGTTCCGTAGCGAGGGCACGAACAATTTCCAAACGACGTTGTTGTCCGTAGGCAAGATTTTTAGCAAGCGTTTCTGCATCACCATCTAAATCAAAGATTTTCAGCAATTCCAAAGCTTTAGCCTTTAATTCTTTTTCACTCTTGTAAAAAGCTGGTAAGCGCAAAAAACTAGCAAAAACATGTTGTTTGTGATGGTTGCCAAAAGCAATCAAAACATTGTCCAAAACTGTTAAATCTTTAAAGAGACGGATATTTTGGAATGTACGTCCAAGTCCCAAAGAAGCAATCTTATAAGGTGACTTTCCATTCAAAAGGTGACCATCTAAGGTAACTGTTCCCTCACTTGGTTCATAAACACCGGTCAAGAGGTTGAAAAGAGTGGATTTATCAGCTCCATTTGGACCGATTAGTCCAACCAGTTCCCCTTCGTTCAATTCAAGAGTCACATCTCCAACAGCTGTTAGACCGCCAAAATGTTTGGTTAACTGTTTTACTTCAAGTAATGCCATTAGTTTTGTTCCTCCTTCTTAGATTTTTTAAAGAAACGTGATAGGCTCAATTCCCATGTTCCAAGGAGTCCACCTGGTCTGAAAATCATTACCAATACCAAGGCCAAAGCGTAAATAATCATACGCACGCTAGCAACGTCTTGGAGAAGCATATTCAAAATTCCAAGAACAATAG
>CAJPJN010000217.1:0-2618 GCA_905369855.1 Streptococcus oralis
AGGTAGAGGGAAGAAAAAAACTAGCTAGATTGGTTATCAAGGTGGAAAATCCCTTGGAAATCGAAGGACTCTTATCTAAAACAGATTCGATCCATCGATTATATAAAGGTCAAAATGGCTACGCTTTTGAAATTTACTCTCCAGAAGATGATTTGATTTTGATTCACGCAGAAGATGACAGAGCAAGTCTAGTAGAAGTAGAAGAAAAGCCTGAATTTCAAACAGATTTGGAATCAATTTCTTTGAGTAAATTTGAGATTTCTATGGAATTACATCTTCCAACTGATGTCGAAAGTTTCTTGGAATCATTTGAAATTGGGGCGTCACTTGATTTTATCCCAGCTCAGGGGCAGGATTTGATGGTAGAAAATACAGTTACTTGGGATTTATCTATGCTCAAGTTCTTGGTCAATGAATTAGACATAGCAAGTTTACGCCAGAAATTTGAGTCTACCGAATATTTTATTCCTAAGTCTGAAAAATTCTTCCTTGGTAAAGATAGAAATAATGTTGAATTGTGGTTTGAAGAAGTATGAAGTGGACCAAGATTATTAAAAAAATAGAAGAACAAATCGAGGCAGGGATTTATCCCGGAGCCTCTTTTGCGTATTTTAAGGATAACCAATGGACGGAGTTCTATTTAGGCCAGAGTGACCCAGAACATGGCTTGCAGACTGAGGCAGGACTAGTTTATGACCTAGCCAGTGTCAGCAAGGTTGTTGGGGTTGGTACAGTTTGTACCTTTTTGTGGGAAAAATGTCAATTAGATATTGACAGACCAGTAACCGATTTTTTACCTGAAAGTGATTATCCAGATATCACTATTCGCCAGCTCTTGACTCACGCAACAGACCTTGATCCTTTTATTCCTAATCGTGCTCTTTTAACAGCACCTGAATTAAAGAAAGCTATGTTTCATCTCAAGAGACGAAGTCAGCCAGCCTTTCTTTATTCGGATGTTCATTTTTTGTTGTTGGGTTTTATTTTGGAAAGAATCTTTGATAAGGATTTGTATGTAATTTTACAAGAACAAGTTTGGAATCCTTGGAGAATGACGGAAACCCAATTTGGACCTGTTGAGCTTGCTGTTCCAACGGTTAGAGGTGTCGAGGCAGGTCTGGTACATGATCCCAAAGCTCGTCTCCTGGGCAGACATGCAGGTAGTGCTGGTTTATTTTCGACTGTAAAGGATTTACAAATCTTTTTGCAACACTACTTAGCAGATGATTTTGCAAGAGATTTGAGTCAAAATTTTTCTCCTTTGGATGACAAGGAACGTTCTTTGGCATGGAATTTGGAAGGAGATTGGCTAGACCATACGGGCTATACAGGTACCTTTATCATGTGGAATCGCCAGAAGCAAGAAGCGGCTATTTTCCTATCGAATCGTACCTATGAAAAGGATGAGCGGGCTCAATGGATTATAGACCGCAATCAAGTGATGGACTTGATTCGCAAAGAAGAGTAAGGAGAGACATGCCAAATATTTTAAAAGGGACTCTATTAACAGTTGTGGCTGGGATTGCTTGGGGCTTGTCAGGAACGAGTGGCCAATATCTGATGGCACACGGAATCTCGGCTCTGGTTTTAACTAACTTACGACTTTTAATCGCCGGTGGGATTCTCATGGTCTTGGCTTATGCTACTGCAAAGGATAGAATGCTGGCCTTTTTAAAGGATAGAAAAAGTTTGCTGACTCTTCTTATTTTTGCTCTAATTGGTCTCTTCCTCAATCAATTTGCCTATCTAACTGCTATTCAGGAGACCAATGCAGGTACCGCGACTGTGCTTCAGTATGTTTGTCCTGTCGGGATTTTGATTTATAGCTGTATCAAGGATAAGGTGGCGCCGACACTGGGAGAGATTATTTCAATCATATTAGCTATTGGAGGGACCTTCCTGATTGCAACTCATGGGCAATTGGACCAGTTATCCATGACACCTGCAGGTCTGTTCTGGGGTCTCTTTTCTGCTCTGACTTACGCACTTTATATCATTTTGCCCATAGCCTTGATTAAGAAGTGGGGGAGCAGTTTGGTCATTGGTGTGGGAATGGTCATAGCTGGTTTTGTCGCCCTTCCTTTTACAGGAATTCTACAGACTGCTATCCCAACTAGTCTTGATTTTCTTCTTGCATTTGCGGGTATTATCCTTATCGGGACTGTCTTTGCCTATACAGCCTTCTTAAAGGGAACCAGTCTGATAGGACCGGTTAAGTCAAGTTTGTTGGCTTCAATTGAGCCAATCTCTGCGGTTTTCTTTGCCTTCCTAATTATGAATGAACAATTTTATCCCATTGATTTTCTTGGCATGGCAATGATTTTAATTGCTGTAACTCTGATTTCTTTGAAAGATTTACTCTTAGAAAAATAAAAAAAACTCTTTGTCCGGGACAGAGAGTTTTTGCGTAGTATTTTATACTCACTGAAAATCAAAGAGCAAACTAGGAAACTAGCCGCAGGTTGCTCAAAGCACTGCTTTGAGGTTGTAGATAGAACTGACGAAGTCAGCTCAAAACACTGTTTTGAGGTTGCAGATGGAACTGACGAAGTCAGTAACATATATACGGCAAGGCGACGTTGACGCGGTTTGAAGAGATTTTCGAAGAGTATTAATTG
>CAJPJN010000218.1:0-2611 GCA_905369855.1 Streptococcus oralis
TGTGTTCGGGCTTCAAAAAAGTAATTCAGAGTTTTTAGAAATTAATTTTCACTTATCATAAAAGGCGAATCAGATGATTCGTTTTTTCTTTTCTAGACTGAAATAGTGATTTACTATAATAGGAATTTTCATAAAATTCTGTTATAATGGCTATATTAGAAAATTTCGAGGAGACAAACATGACAGTTAAAATTGCTTTACTAGGATTTGGTACCGTTGCAAGTGGTGTGCCTTTCCTCCTAAAGGAAAATGGAGAAAAAATCAATCAATCAGCACATTCAGATATTGAAGTTGCTAAGGTATTGGTCAAGGACGAAGATGAAAAGAACCGCTTGCTTGCAGCAGGGAATGACTTTAACTTTGTAACCAATGTGGATGACATTTTGTCAGATCAAGACATTACGATCGTAGTGGAATTGATGGGGCGTATCGAACCAGCTAAAACCTTTATCACTCGTGCCTTGGAGGCTGGAAAACACGTTGTTACTGCTAACAAGGACCTTTTGGCTGTCCATGGTGCAGAATTGTTAGAAATCGCTCAAGCTAACAAGGTAGCACTTTACTACGAAGCAGCAGTAGCTGGTGGGATTCCAATTCTTCGTACTTTAGCAAATTCCTTGGCTTCTGATAAAATCACGCGCGTGCTTGGAGTAGTCAACGGAACTTCCAACTTCATGATGACCAAGATGGTCGAAGAAGGCTGGTCTTACGATGATGCTCTTGCGGAAGCACAAAGACTAGGTTTTGCAGAAAGTGACCCTACAAATGACGTAGATGGGATTGATGCAGCCTACAAGATGGTGATTTTGAGCCAATTTGCCTTTGGCATGAAGGTTGCCTTTGACGACGTAGCCCACAAGGGAATCCGCAACATCACACCAGAAGATGTAGCTGTGGCTCAAGACCTTGGCTATGTAGTGAAATTGGTTGGTTCTATTGAGGAAACTCCGTCAGGAATTGCTGCAGAAGTGACTCCAACCTTCCTTCCTAAAGCGCACCCACTTGCCAGTGTGAATGGCGTGATGAACGCTGTCTTTGTAGAATCTATCGGTATTGGTGAGTCTATGTATTATGGACCAGGTGCTGGTCAAAAACCAACTGCTACGAGTGTGGTAGCAGATATTGTCCGTATCGTTCGTCGCTTGAATGATGGTACCATTGGTAAAGACTTCAACGAATACAGCCGTGACTTGGTCTTGGCAAATCCTGAGGATGTTAAAGCAAACTACTACTTCTCAATCTTGGCTCCAGACTCAAAAGGTCAGGTCTTGAAATTGGCTGAAATCTTCAATGCTCAAGATATTTCCTTCAAGCAAATCCTCCAAGATGGCAAAGAGGGTGACAAGGCACGTGTCGTTATCATTACACACAAGATTAATAAAGCCCAGCTTGAAAATGTCTCAGCTGAATTGAAGAAGGTTTCAGAATTCGACCTCTTAAATACCTTCAAGGTGCTAGGAGAATAAGATGAAGATTATTGTACCTGCAACCAGTGCCAATATCGGGCCAGGTTTTGACTCGGTCGGTGTAGCTGTAACCAAGTATCTTCAAATCGAGGTCTGTGAAGAACGAGATGAGTGGTTGATTGAACACCAGATTGGCAAATGGATTCCACATGACGAACGTAATCTCTTGCTCAAAATCGCTTTACAAATTGTACCAGACTTGCACCCAAGACGTTTGAAAATGACCAGTGATGTTCCCTTGGCGCGTGGCTTGGGTTCTTCTAGCTCGGTTATTGTTGCTGGGATTGAACTAGCCAACCAATTAGGCAAGCTTAACTTATCTGACTATGAAAAGTTGCAATTGGCTACTAAGATTGAAGGACATCCAGACAATGTGGCTCCAGCCATTTATGGTAATCTCGTTATTGCAAGCTCTGTTGATGGGGAAGTCTCAGCTATCGTAGCAGACTTCCCAGAATGTGATTTTCTAGCCTACATTCCTAACTATGAATTACGCACTCGCGACAGCCGTGGTGTCTTACCTAAGAAATTGTCCTATAAGGAAGCTGTCGCTGCTAGTTCTATCGCCAATGTGGCGGTTGCGGCCTTGTTGGCAGGAGACATGGTGACTGCTGGACAAGCAATCGAGGGAGACCTTTTCCATGAGCGCTATCGTCAGGACTTGGTGAGAGAATTTGCGACGATTAAGCAAGTGGCCAAAGAAAATGGTGCCTATGCAACCTACCTCTCTGGCGCTGGACCAACAGTGATGGTCTTGGCTTCTCATGATAAGATGCCAACGATTAAGGCAGAATTGCAAAAGCAGTCTTTCAAAGTCCAACTACATGATTTGAAAGTTGATACCCAAGGTGTCCGTGTCCAAGCAAAATAAACAATAGAAGATAGGATGGGGAAACTCTCGACCAGAGGGCTTCCTATCCTTTTTTTGAAAAGAAGTTTATACTCAATGAAAATCAAAGAGCAAACTAGGAAGCTAGCCGCAGGCTGCTCAAAACACTGTTTTGAGGTTGTAGATAAGACTGACGAAGTCAGCTCAAAACACTGTTTTGAGGTTGCAGATAGAACTGACGAAGTCAGCTCAAAACACTGTTTTGAGGTTGCAGATAGAACTGACGAAGTCAGTAACATATATACGGCAAGGCGAC
>CAJPJN010000219.1:0-2604 GCA_905369855.1 Streptococcus oralis
TTTCCGACATGTTCAGCTACTACGCTATACTCAAATCCAGAGCGACGTTCCAAAACACGGAAATTGTACTCACTATTAACCACACTGAAACGAGTCCCCAGTGGAATTTCCTGCTTGAATTGAACCAATCGAACTGATGCCGTAGCTGGCAAGCGTTCAACTCCAAACTGCCTACATAAACGAGTTAGGAAGATTCCTGTACTCGTATCTAAAAAGTTGACTTCCTCATACGATTTTAAGACCGTATACTGAATGGCAACTTCTCGAGCTGCAGGCGCAACTAGATTGTACAAGACAGAACCTTGTCTCTTGTCGTACTTATCATCAAACAAGGCCAGCATATCCTCTAAAATCTCTGGATATGTTTTTACCTTTATCATCGTTTCACCTCCAAATCTATTTCAAATGTTCCAAAATCACTATCAACCATGAACTGCATATAAAACTCATCTTTCTTTACCTTAGTAGAAAAAGAGTGAGCTTCATGAATCCTGTCATCTTCATACAGGGCTTCTTTTATACGTCGTGCAATATCCATCTGGGCATAATCCATATCCCCACCAAATAAAGCGTCTAATTCAACACCGTACCGATGGTCATAAATCGTATAGATGAACCGTTCAGTTGTTAACATACGTCTGATGGATTGCTTCAAAGCGTGAATACCATCTGTTTCCAACAAGATATTAGTTTCGTCAAGTGTTAAGCTAGGCTGTTTCTTAGCTTCGACAACATTTTTAGCAATGTTTAAAAAATTTGTTTTAGGAGTGCTCATTCATCAGAACCCCCTTTCGCTTTGCGCTTATAGTGGAAAATCTTCTTGTACAAGACATAATAAAACCCT
This sequence comes from Streptococcus oralis, assembly GCA_905369855.1. GTDB lineage: Bacteria > Bacillota > Bacilli > Lactobacillales > Streptococcaceae > Streptococcus > Streptococcus oralis_BN. The sequence continues at coordinate 845 of CAJPJN010000219.1, forward strand.
CCACCATCTTGTCTGATGAGATGGAGAGTTTGACCAACATACTCAGGATCCAACGCTTCATCGGTCCATGTGACATCAAGCATAGAATCATCCAAAATCAACTCATTGGTCAATTGAATTTTGAGAGGAGAAACTGATAAAACAACACCAGTCGTTATCTTGGCAAACTGACGATTTTCAATAAAATTACTGATGAGTTTTTTTAGATTTTCTATCACTTCCATCTACTCGCCTCCTGCCATAAATAATTTAATTTCCATCGTATGCTTTTTATCGCTAAAAGAATGAGTTGCCTCTTCAATGACATACCACCCCTTCTTCTCAATATCCTTAACATCCACATAGACTGCGTGACCTGCTAAAAAGTCAATACTTCCAGTATCGGCTTTCAGACTAAAAGTTTCTTTGGGACGGTTTTTCATCTTCAAGAGCATTTCGCCCCATTGCTTGATTTGCCCCTCAGTTGCTTTCTCATCCACTTTTTTCATGTACTGGAGTTTTCCCCAAGCGCCAATATTGTAGCTGTCCTGATAAATGTAGACCTCTCTCTTTTTGGTTTCTTTGTTCTCTTGGATCAAGCGGACAATATTGGCGCTATCCTCAATCGAACCTTCAAACTCAAAGCTAGACATAAAGGATTCATTTCCGATAATGTACTGGATTGGTAAGTTTTTTGGAGTCGTTAGCGTCAACTCTCCGAACTTGTCATACAAAACCAGCAATTCTCCACTTTGGACCAAGGTCTCGTCCATGGCCTCTTGGATAATATCCAAAGCCTTCTTATCTTCCTTCAACTGAGGGGATAAGGTCACGGCTGGGGCTTTTAGTTCCCCAATCTTCAAATCAAAATCTCCTGCGATTGCCGAGACGATTTGATTGACGTTTTTATCCTTAGCAACAAAGTTGATATTGCGTAGTAAGTACTTTATCTGGTCATGGAAGGTCAAGGTTGTTTTGGTATCTTTTTCATACTTGATTTTCGTCAAATAACCAAAGAATACCTCTTTATCATCTAGCTTGAAAGCGAGCGGAGAACCATATTCAAAAGCTACTTTTGTAGAATTGTACAAGGTAATCTCCACGCTCCAAGCTGACCCTTTTCTAGTTGTCTTAAACTCAACCTTATCAGACACAGTTGCTAAATCCCATGTATCTCCCGTTTTATTGTTTTGATAGAATAATTGAATCATGGTATCACAAACTCCTGTCCAGGATAAATCCAATGAGGGTCTTTGATTTTGTCTTTGTTGGCTTCGTAAATTTCAGTATATCGACTGCCGTCTCCGTAAAAAGTCTGAGCAATTCCCCACAGTGTATCACCGCTCACAACCGTATGGCTTTTTTGAGCAGGTTTCTCTGTTGTGCCACTACGTTCTTCAGTAGCTTTCGCCTGCGGTTTCTTTTTAGTAGCCTCAAGCGCTTGCTTGTCTTTGATGGTGACCTTTCGTGGCTTGTGAGACCGATATTGTAAAAACTTAATCTTATAAATCAGGTCATTTTCATATCCCGTCTTGGTAGAGACATCGAATTGTTCCACTAGAAATTTCCCGTTAATAGCAGAACCAAAAGCACCCCCAATCATTAATTGAATAGGAGTGCCTTCTGTCTTAAATTTACGAATAGATGATACAAAGGATTCTGGAGAAACACGGCTATTTCGTTGGTAGTTTCCATCGTATCTTCCACTAGGAATAAAGGATTCAAACTCAATCGATTGAAGCTCTGGATTTCCGACAAGCGGAACGTTACCAGTATCGATG
>CAJPJN010000220.1:0-2518 GCA_905369855.1 Streptococcus oralis
TCTTATTTTGCATAAATAAATTAGGTATGTGATTCGAAACGATTGTCAAGAATGAATTAATCAAATCCAAAAAGGGTTAATCGTTCGCAAACAGTCTATTTTTCTTGAAAAAATAGGCTTTTTTTCTAAAAATCTCTAGTCAAGCGCTTTATTTTTTTGTATAATAGAAGTAGCAAAGTATAGATAAGAAGAGAAAAGCATGATTACACTATTTCTATCACCGAGCTGTACATCATGTCGTAAGGCTAAGGCCTGGTTAGAAAAACATAAGGTGCCCTTTGAGGAACACAATATTATGACCAGTCCCTTAACAAGAAAAGAATTGCAACACATCCTTTCCTTGACCGAAAATGGTACTGATGACATTATTTCAACTCGTTCAAAAATTTTTCAAAAATTAGATATTGATGTAGAAAGTATTTCGGTATCAGAATTGCTTCATTTGATTGAGCAGTATCCTAGTCTTTTGCGTCGTCCCATTATTATTGATGCCAAACGTATGCAAATCGGTTTTAATGAAGATGAGATTCGTGCTTTTCTCCCTCGTAGTTATCGTAAGCAAGAACTAAAAGAAGCAAGAATGAGAGCTGGTATTAGTTAATGAACAAACAGTATAGTTACCCACTAGATTTGTCGTGGAGCACTGAAGAACTTGCTTCAGTGCTTTCTTTTTTTAATGATGTTGAAGCTGCCTATGAAGGCAAGGTAGAGGCTAAAAAGTTACTGGAATCCTATAAGGAATTCAAAGCGGTCGTGCCAAGCAAGAGCGAAGAAAAACGTTTGGGACGAGAATTTGAAACAGTTAGTGGCTATTCGCTTTACCGAGCGGTTCAGGCTGCCAAGGAAAAAGGGGAAGGAAAGATTTCTCTTGGAAAGTAAATTTGAATTTGCCAAAGAGCTTATCAAGAAGGCGGGCCAGTACATCCTTGACCATATGCAGGAAGACTTGTGTGTTGAAACCAAGTCCTCTCCAACAGATTTGGTGACCAGACTGGACAAGGAAGTTCAGGAACTTTTGGTTAGTGAGATTTTGTCCCGTTATCCTAAGGATAAGATTTGTGCTGAAGAAGGTTGTCTGAGAGCCTCGGTTCAAGAGGGCAAGGTTTGGGTCATTGATCCGATTGATGGGACCAATAACTTTGTAGCCCAGCAGGAAGATTTTGCTGTTATGATGGCTTATTTTGAAAATGGTCAAGGCCAGTTTGGACTGATTTATGATGTGGTCAAAGGGGATTGTTATCACGGTGGTGGGGAATTTCCAGTTTGTCTAAATGATAGGCCCCTAGCTCCTTTTAAAACTAAACAACTTGGAGATTTTCTCATTGCAGGGAATAGTGGGATGTTGGAAACCAATGAATGGGGCTTGGCTGATTTGAGTCGAGCGGTCCTCGGTGTTCGTGTCTATGGGAGTGCGGCCATTAGTTTTGCCAAGATTTTGTCAGGGCGTTTGTTGACCTATGTCACCTATCTGCAACCATGGGATTATGCTGCGGCTAGTATTTTAGGGGAAAGTCTGGGCTATCGGGTTGTGACCCTATCTGGTCAAGCGCTTGATTTTCAAACCAGACAGCCGGTCATGATGCTACCTCTTGAGATGCAGGAGGAAATTCAGTCCTATATTTACGAAAGGAAAAGAACTTAAATGCAATTTCCAGAAGGATTTGTTGAAAAATATGAAGAGATACTAGGAGATGAGGCAAGAGATTTTCTTGCCTCTTTTGAGGAGGAAGCGGTTTCGGCTTTTCGGGTCAATCCTTTAAAAGAAGCGCCAGTTTCCTTTCCTAATGCCATTCCTCAAACTCCGTGGGGACATTATGGGAAGGTTTCAGGAAAATCGCCTGAGCATGCTACTGGTTTGGTTTATTCGCAAGAACCTGCTGCCCAGATGGTGGCTCAGGTAGCCCAGCCCAGTCCTGGTATGAAGGTTTTGGACTTGGCAGCTGCACCGGGTGGAAAATCAACTCAGCTGGCAGCCTATCTAGCAGGGGAGGGGCTCCTTGTTTCCAACGAAATCTCAAGTAAACGGGCCAAGATTTTAGTAGAAAACATGGAGCGCTTTGGAGCGACAAATGTAGTAGTGACTAATGAATCTGCCGACCGCTTGGCCAAGGTCTTTAAAGGCTATTTTGACCTCATTGTCCTTGATGCACCTTGCTCTGGTGAAGGAATGTTCCGTAAGCAACCAGATGCTATGGACTATTGGAGCTTAGATTATCCAAGTCAATGCGCTAACTTGCAAAAAGAAATTCTGGATGATGCAGTGACCATGCTAGCTGAAGGTGGTCGCTTGGTTTATTCAACCTGTACCTGGGCACCTGAGGAAAACGAAGAGATTGTCAATTGGTTGCTGGAAGAGTATGATTTTGATTTGCTGCCAGTTGAACATATCAATGGAATGGTAGCTGGTATTGACCTGCCAGAAACAGCTCGGATGTACCCTCATCAGTTTAAGGGAGAGGGGCAGTTTGTAGCTCATTTACAATTTAGAGGTGACAATCAAGCTCCTAACTTTAAGGAA